>JAGPHP010000203.1 GCA_018055415.1 Breznakibacter sp.
TTGTTGGGGTGTTAAAACACAAGTAGGGGCGACTCTTGTAGTCGCCCCTTTTATTTTAACCCAAACAAATCAAAGGCGACCACAAGAGTCGCCCCTACATATATTTGGGATGAATTAATACGCTCTCTGGTTTCTTCCCTCCACGTAGTTAATAAATGCGGTGTTTACCACTTTGTTTCCCCCAGGTGTTGGGTAAATGCCTGTGAAATACCAATCGCCATTATCGTTAGGACACGCTTTGTGCAAGTTTTCAACTGTTTGGAATACAATTTCAATCTCTGCATCAATGTTCTTTGGAGTAAGCATCTTGGCTATTTGTGCCGATATCTGCTCGTCTGTAAATGGCTTGTAAATCTCAGTAACGTAATTTACAATCTCCTCTTTAGGTAGATTTTGCTGATCCTTACACTTTTGATAAACCTCTTTTATTAGGTTCTCTTGACCACTCTCTTTTAAAAGTTGGATGGTTGCCGAGAAGGCACAGAAATCGCCCATCTTAGCCATGTCTATACCATAGCAGTCAGGATATCTGATTTGCGGAGCACTTGATACGATGATGATCTTTTTAGGATGTAAACGATCTAATATCTTTAAAATACTTTTCTTTAAGGTTGTTCCTCTCACAATAGAGTCATCGATGATTACAAGAGTGTCTTCATCGTTTTTTACTATACCATAAGTTACATCGTAAACGTGCTCTACCATGTCGTCGCGACTCTTATCGTTGGTGATAAATGTGCGCATTTTAACGTCTTTGATAGCCACTTTTTCAACGCGCGGCTCCTCTGAGAGAATAGCTGCTAATTGCTCATCGGTAATAGCTGTGCCTAATTTTTTTATACGCTCGTGTTTGTTGATATTGAGTTGCGTGCGAATTCCCTCTACCATTCCGTAAAAGGCGGTTTCGGCAGTGTTTGGAATGTATGAAAAAACGGTGTTAGCAATATCGTTGTTTACTTTTTTAAGGATGATTGGTGCTAGCAATTTTCCTAAATCTTTGCGTTCTTGATAAATTGCTCTATCGCTTCCTCTTGAGAAGTAGATGCGTTCAAACGAGCATGATTTTCTCTCTTGCGGAATTTTTATCAACTCTTCAGTAACAGTACCATCTTTTTTGATGATAAGTCCATAGCCCGGTTTAAGCTCTTTTACTTCGCCAACTTTAACGTTGATAGCTGTTTGTATAACAGGACGCTCTGATGCTACCACTACAATTTCGTCATCCATATAGTAGTGAGCCGGTCTGATACCCCAAGGATCTCTGAAAACGAAAGCATCCCCGTGACCAATGATGCCAGCAATGGCGTAACCACCATCCCATTTACGGCTTGAGCGCTCAAGTATTTTACGGATATTCAGATCGCGCTCAATGGCGAAAGAGATATCTTGGTTGTTTAACCCTTCGTTTTTATATTTTCTGAATAGATATTGCACCTCTTCATCGATGAAGTGTCCAACGTTTTCGAGAATAGTAACGGTATCGGTATAATCTTTTGGATGCTGACCAAGATCGACTAAGGCGTTATAGATTTCATCAACGTTGGTAAGGTTAAAGTTACCAGCCATCACTAAGTTACGTGAGCGCCAGTTGTTTTCGCGCATTACTGGGTGAACGTAGTCGATGTTATTGTTGCCAAAGGTCCCGTAGCGAAGGTGTCCAAGGTAAAGTTCGCCTGCAAAAGCCATATTCTTTTTTGCCCACTCAGGGTCACTGTACTTCTCTTTTGAGAAGCCTTCAACCATTTGATGACTCTCGCTAATGCTATTGAAAACCTTTTGGATAGGATTGCTTTTGTTGCTTCTGAAGCGAGAGAAGTATTGGCTTCCAGCTGGTTGATCAATTTTAAGGCTTGCGGCTCCCGCTCCATCTTGTCCTCTGTTGTGCTGTTTCTCCATCAATAGATAGAGTTTGTGCATTCCGTATTCCCAAGTTCCGTACTTTTTGTGATAGTACTCAAGAGGTTTCAATAATCTGATTAAAACAATGCCGCACTCGTGCTTTACTTGATCGCTCATATCGCTTGTTGTAGCTTAAATTTATGGCGCAAATTTACTCCTATTTTTTTGTTTGCCCAACCAATACTATTACTAAATTCTGCCTTTTAAGCTTTTTTACACACTAGGGTATTTAATCGTTGATAGTGATAGCTTTATTGCTTTTTTTATTGATTAAGTAATTGGAGCACTACATTGTCGTAAATGTTTTTTGAAGCTTGCGGCAAAGGAGGCTGTCCAAAAAGTGCCGAATAAGTAAAATTATGTCTCACAAAGACGCAAGGGTAAAGTGTTTGAGATACAATTCGCTGATGATCAAAATGTTGAATCCGCTTTGTCTTACATACTATCTTTGCGGCTTAGCGTCTTTGCGAGAAAATAGAACTTTTTAGACAGCCTATTTAGGGTGAGGTCATTTGAAAAATACGACATTATTTAACTCTCATTACTTAGATGTGTGAAAAAACACCATTTCGTGTTGATATTCATCTGTTTAAACCATTTTTAGCTCATTATTTTGTATCTTTATAGTATGAAACGGTTAGTGCATAAAGTTGCCTTTGCGCTAGGTTTTATTAGCTGTTTGTGCACCTGTTTATCTGCGCATCGTGCTGATCATGAGTTTGGTGGAGGGATAAAGTTTCAGAAAGCAATTCATCTCTATTGGGAAAATGGCTTTACCTTTGATTACACCAACAACTATTTGTGGCAAAAGAGGGTGCGGATTGGATTAAGCTACTATACGAGCCGACTCGGAACAGCATACCATTCAAATGCCATTAAGCAAGATAACTACCTCTTTTCAGTTGCTTTAAATTTTAGAAATTCTTCAATTATCCAGCCTATTGTTAAACTCAATAGCGGTTTTTTTCTATTCCGACATGGAGTATGAAACGTTTAAGATTTTACCTCATAAATCGCCTCTTTTTTCTTTAGAAGGGGGCATTGCGTTTAAGTTAAAATATCCGGTAAAACTCTTCAACTCATTTGGATATAACTTCATTACCGGCGATGGTATTTCGGGTCCGGGTACGCTTTATCCTTTTTACTACCAAATATCGCTGCTTTATGTTGTTCAATTATAGTAAATATCTTGTTGTTCTATTTCTCAGCCTAATGCTTGGTTGTGACGAAGAGCCCCCAATCGATGATTTAGTGGATTTAGATGGTGTTGAAATATACGATCCCTCTCTCGATCATCCTGAGGATTATCTGCTTTCGAAAAAGATTCTTAATCCTACTGATATTGAGCTTAATACTCCAGTGGTTATTACCGTACACGGTTTTAGTGCCAGCACTTGGGAGTGGGATGGGTTTTGCGAATGGAGTAGGGATAGAGGGTCTTTTTTGACGTCACAATTACTTTTGGGTGGTCATGGAATGACTTATGAGGTTTTTAAGAACTCTACTTGGGAAGATTGGCAACAGCCAATTTTGAGAGAGTATCGATTACTCGACTCTATTGGTTATAGAAATATCTGTTTTGCTACATCTTCTACTGGAGCACCATTGATCTTAGAAGCAATTCGTTCGGGCAAATTTGCTGGATATCGAACTCCCGACCATTTTATAATGATTGATCCAATTGTTTTGCCATCCAATAAGATGCTTTCGATGATTGGTTTTGTTGGCCCAATGATTGGATACACAGAGACACCTCTTGAAGGTGCCGAAAATGGGCATTACTATAAATATCGCCCTCAAGAGGCCTTAAATCAATTGTTGGAGCTTATTGAGTTGACGCGCCATAATTTAGAGGATGGAATTACATTGCCAAATGGAATTTCGTTACATGTATATAAGTCTATTAAAGACCCATCGGCAGATCCTATAAGTGCTTTGCTTGTATACAAAGGTATTACCACCTCCTATGGAAAGCCTTCGGTTACAATGGTTGAGTCGAGTTTGCATGTCTTTACCTATCTTAAAGGGCTCAGTAGTTTCACCGATGCAGATAAAGCTTTACAAATGCGAACCTTTGAAGAGATTGAAAGTGTTGTAAGATAAATTGTGTGAAAGTAAGATTTGCTTTTTTTTCTTTGTACTAAATATCCATTTTAAGATTTTAAATTAGATTTCTATAATTAAGTAATTGGAATATTTA
>JAGPHP010000047.1 GCA_018055415.1 Breznakibacter sp.
ACGATGGGAAGAAGCAACTCTTAGATTGAAAGATTTGCGCACACCCTCTTTAGTTGTTAGTGAAATTGGTCGCACATCAGCCATTTTAAGAGATATCTTAAACCCATCATTCAACAACGTATATATCAATAATCACGTCGTCTTTAATGAGGTTAAGGAGTACGTTTCGCTTATCTCTCCCGAACGAGAAGATATTGTTAAAGAGTACATTCATCCTCAACCAATTTTTGACCATTTTGGCATTGAAAAACAGTTAAAACTCCTCTTTGGTAAAACGGTATCGTTTAAAAGTGGAGCTTATCTCATCATAGAACACACCGAAGCGCTTCACGTAATTGACGTAAATAGCGGAAACAGAACCAAATCAAGCACAGATCAAGAGACAAACGCCCTTGAGGTAAACCTCGCTGCGGCCGATGAAATTGGTCGTCAACTTCGTCTAAGAGACATGGGTGGCATTATTGTAGTGGATTTTATTGACATGCAAAATCCAGACAATAAAGTAAAAGTGTTTGAGCGCATGAAAGAGGCTATGGCTAACGACCGCACTAAGCACAACATCCTGCCTTTAAGTAAATTCGGACTCATGCAAATCACTCGTCAACGAGTGAGACCTGAGATGCACATTGAAACAGATGAAAAATGTCCAACGTGTTTAGGGACAGGGAAAGCAACGCCAACAATAAACTTAGCCGATAAAATTGAAGAGAGCGTTGAGTTTGTCTTAACCACGCTAAAACCTAAAAAAATAACCGTGAGAGTTCATCCATTTATTGGTGCATACTTTACTAAAGGATTGATTAGCAAATCATTTTTATGGAAACTACGCTACGGTTTTAAAATAAAGATTGAAGTGTCGGACAATATGGCATTTCTTGAATATAAAATCATAGATGAAAACAATAAAGAGGTGGCGCTTTAAGCATCACCTCTTTTTTTAATACCTGAAGTTAATAAGTTGTTAAAATAACTTTTTAAACACATTACATATAAATCAAATCTATATATTTGCATATATAAAAATATTTCATACTTAAAGCTTATGAGATTCCAAAGAGTATATTCAACAATCGTAGCCCTCTTTTTCCTAGCAATATCACATGCTCAGTTGACTAATCCCGTAAAATGGAGTGTAGAGCAAAAGAGTCTGGGCAACAACAAAGTAGAAATTATCGCTACAGCAACCATTGACGCTGGATGGCACTTATATGGCACTCAAATACCAGAAGGTGGCCCAATTGCAACAACATTTAAACTCAACACTAATCAAAGCTTTAGTGAAGATGGAAAAGTGCTAGAAGTTACCCCCTCAACAAAGAAGCACGACACCACTTTTGGCATGGAGCTTTCCTATTTTAGCAACAGTGCTGTATTAAAAAAAGTGATCACAATAAAATCAACGACCGACTCTATTGCAGGTGAAATTGAGTATATGGCCTGCACAGATGAAGCCTGCACACCTCCAGAAGTATTCAAATTCAACTTAAAGATCGATAACACAGCAACAGCCGAAACTTCCGAACACAGTTATTTCTCCATATTTATTCTTGCTTTTTTTGCAGGTTTTTTAGCCCTACTTACACCATGCGTTTTCCCAATGATACCTATGACGGTGAGCTTCTTTCTGAAAAGGAGCGAAACCAAGACACAGGGTGTTTTAAATGCCTCAAAATATGGACTATCGATAGTTCTAATATATGTTCTTTTGGGCACGGTAGTAACCACCATTTTCGGTGCCGATTCGTTAAACAGTCTAGCAACAAACCCGTGGTTTAATCTATTCTTCTTCCTTCTTTTAGTTGTTTTCGCCATCTCATTCTTTGGTGCATTTGATATTGTGCTACCATCAAAATGGGTTAATGCAGCCGACAAAAATGCGGATAAAGGTGGGCTCATTGGAATTGTATTCATGGCTCTCACCCTTGCATTAGTATCATTCTCCTGCACGGGGCCATTAGTTGGTTCACTTATAGTTCAAGCTGCTCAAGAGGGCGGATGGGCGCCTGTAATAGGCATGCTAGGGTTTTCTACGGCCATTGCACTACCCTTTATGTTCTTTGCTGCTTTTCCAAGTTATCTAAACTCCCTTCCAAAATCTGGCGGATGGCTTAACTCGGTTAAAGTTGTACTAGGGTTTCTGGAGCTTGCTTTTGCCTTTAAATTCCTATCCATTGCTGATATGGTTCTTGATTTACATATCTTGGAAAGAGAGCTGTTTATTGCTATTTGGGTAGCCATTTTCGGCGGTTTAGGATTCTATCTCTTAGGCAAACTAAGACTTCCGCACGACTCACCAATGGAACGGCTACCTGTATCGAGACTCATACTTGGACTTGTAACTATTGCATTCACTCTCTATATGATTCCCGGGATTTGGGGTGCACCAGTAAAACTTATAAGTGGATTTCCACCACCGCGCGAGTACTCTGAGATTCCATTTTCGGCCTCGCTTTCAACTCAAAACACAACGAGTAACGAACAGCAACTAGAGGGAAAACATATTGGGCCACAAGGCATTGCATCTTTTACAGATTACGATTTAGCACTGGCAGAAGCGAAAAAAACCAATAAACCACTCCTGCTCGATTTCACCGGAAAAGGTTGTGTTAATTGTCGTAAAATGGAGGAAAATGTTTGGTCTGATCCAGAAATTAGACGTTTGATCGCAGAGGAGTATATTTTGACATCGCTTTATGTTGATTTACGCGAAGATCTTCCTGCAGATAAGCAATACATCTCCCCAACAACAGGAAAAAAGATCGAAACGGTTGGCAATAAGTGGAGTGATTTTCAGATGAGTCGATTCGGGAAAAATAGTCAACCACACTATGTGATTTTAAATCATCAAGAAAAGGAGATTATTCCTTCTCGTGCTTACGACCTATCGATTCCCGATTATAAAAATTGGCTAACAGAGGGGCTAAAACTCTTTAACGCACAAAAATAATATGTGGTATATTAAAAGAGAGACGTTTCAATCAATGACTGAAACGTCTCTCTTTTTTATCAGTTTACTCAATCTTTAACTTACCCTCTTGGTCCTCTTTGTATTTGGCTGCTAAAAGAGCTAAGAATCGACTAAAAACCTTAAGGGCATCCATTGTGCTCTCCGACACCTCTTTCTTTTGTAATTTCAGCAAATAAGTTGAGTAAATAGCTGTTACACAAACCTCAATATCATTTGAAAGCTGCTTTCCCGACTTATCATCGAACTCTCTAATAAAAGGAACAGTAGCGTTAAAAATATGCCTATAAGCAACCTCATTAGGCTCTTTTAATAGAATATTATGCAGATAATTTATCTCGTTAAGCGTATTCACATTTACCTGTAGATGGCCAGTATTCTCAACCTTTTCAAGAGTCATCATTGCGCACAAGTTATCCCACCACTCTCTAATTTCGGCACGAAGATCATCATCGCAACTATATTGTGAGATTATTCGCTCTTCGATAAGGGACATATCGAATTGATTAGCTCGGATTAAATCCTCAACTTGCCACATATAGATAAGATATTCCACGATATTCTCATCGCGTTTACGTCGTGCTACTATCATAATTAATCGTCTAAATCAAATTCAAAATCATCGTCGAATACAAAATCGCCTAATGAGTCAATATCTCTTCTATCCTTTTTAGTGGGTCTTCCTAATCCTTTTCTTCGATTTAATCCGTTAGCCAATCTAGTTGCTTCTAAAAGATCAAGTTGCTCTTTTGGCGTAACATCCTTTATATAATTAGCAACGAGTGGTGCTCCTACCCTATTGTTTAAGAGTTGTAGTACTTCAAAATGTCTAAAAATTGGAACCTGTTTGATATAAATCACCTCACCAAGCTTTACTGTTCGAGAACTCTTAATAGGGTTGCCATTAATAAGAACAATACCGCGCTTTACTGCTTCGGTAGCAATACTACGCGTTTTATACAGACGTACAGCCCACAAAAATTTATCTATTCGAACATCCCTATCCTCCATAGCTACTTATTATTAAACGCTGTCATTGTGCCTTGAAGACCTATTGCCACGAAACTTTTAACCATCTCACAAGCAATATCAATACGTAAAGAGAGTTCGATGCGATCTTGCTCACTCCACTTACCAAGCACAAAATCAACCTGACGACCGCGTGGAAAATCATTTCCAATACCAAAACGAAGTCGAGCATAGTTGGTATGACCAAGAACCTCATGAATATTTTTTAAGCCGTTATGTCCTGCATCACTGCCTTTGGGTTTGATGCGTAGCGTTCCTAAAGGTAAAGCCAGATCGTCAACAATAACCAATACATTTTCGATAGAGATCTTCTCTTGTTGCATCCAATAATTGAGTGCTTTACCACTAAGATTCATGAATGTAGAGGGCTTTAAAAGAACAACCGTTTTTCCTTTCATTCGAAACGAGCATGTTTTGCCATGCTTCACATCGTCCCAAGCAAGCTTTTCAGTATTCGCTAACACATCAAGCGTATCAAATCCAATATTATGGCGAGTATTGGCATACTCACTTCCTGGATTACCTAGACCAACAATTAAATACTTCATACAATTATCACTATGATCTACATCCATTTGCCGTTTAGAAGAGACAGACAAGGAGTTTCCACTCTTTGGCGCCTTCTTCTTAATTGCACTAGTGCGACGTAAATGCGAAACCCAATTAAACATGGATACCTAATAAAAAAACCTCCACATTAAAAATATGGAGGTTTTTGAAATAACATAAAAAATTATTTTCCTTGTGCAGCACGTGCAGCTCTTGTAAGCTTAACTGATACTACAACTGAATTTTTTGCATTAAGAATCTCAAGATTTGGATAGCTTAACTCCTTAACTTGAATTGTTTTACCTAAACCTAACTTGTCGATATTAATATCAAGTGTATCAGGAAGATATTTTGCAATTGCCTTAACTTTAAGTTTGCGTTGCTCAAGTTGCAATTTACCACCAGCCTTAACACCTTCAGATAGACCCGAAAGTTTAACAGGAATCTCGATAGTAACAGGTTTATCTTGTTGAACAGCTAAAAAGTCAACATGTAAAACTCTATCGCTTACTGGATGATATTGAACATCTTGTAAAACGGCATCATAAGTTTTACCATCAACACTTAACTTTACTAAGTGAACATGAGGTGTGTAAATTAATTTACCAAACTCTTTCTCACTAGTTGTAAAGTGAACTGGTTCACTTGTTCCGTAAAGAACTGCAGGTACTTCTTCGTTCTTTCTAATTTGTTTAGATACTGCTTTTCCTAAAGCTTCTCTTTTAACTCCTTTTAATTCAATTACTTGCATTACTTTAAATTTTGTGTGCTACTCAAGATTTAAACTTCAATTCGTTAAAATCTCCCATTACACGTTATGCGCCTAAGGCGGTGCAAAGATATAATAATTAAACTACAAATTGTGCACTAATTGATTGATAATAATAAACTTTTTCGATTGTATCTGCAAGTGCATTTGCGATCGATAAAACCTTGATCTTAGAAGACTCTTTCTGCAACGGAATAGAATCTGTAACGTAAAGCTCAGTGATTTTTGATTTCTCAAGACGCTCATAAGCAGGTCCAGAAAGAACTGCATGTGTTGTAAATGCACGAACACTCAATGCACCTTGTTCCATCATCAAATCAGCTGCAGCTGTAAGAGTTCCAGCGGTGTCAACCATATCGTCAACAATGATGACATTCTTTCCTTTCACATCTCCAATCACGCGCATCTCGCTCACTTCATTTGCCTTAGCACGATGCTTGTGACAAATTACCATAGGGGCATTAAGATATTTAGCATAGGTATTTGCACGCTTTGAACCGCCCACATCAGGGGATGCAATAATTAACTCGTCTAACTTCATGCTCTCAATATGCGGCAAAAAGATAGAAGATGCATAAAGATGATCCACTGGGATATCGAAAAACCCTTGAATTTGATCAGCATGCAAATCCATCGTAATAACACGACTAACACCCGCAGCAGTAAGCATGTCAGCCATTAATTTAGCTGCAATTGCAACACGAGGTTTGTCTTTACGATCTTGACGAGCATATCCAAAATAAGGAATAACAGCCACAATTTTGTAAGCCGACGCACGTTTTGCTGCATCAATCATCATCAATAGCTCCAAAAGATTGTCTGCAGGAGGAAATGTTGATTGAATTAAAAACAGGTGCGAACCCCTTACAGTCTCCTCGTAGGCAACTGTGAATTCACCATCGCTAAAGCGCGACACGTTTAGTTTACCAAGTTCTCGGCCAGAACTCACACTAATTTTATCGGCTAAATAGGTTGAAGCCGAACCTGAAAAAATCTTAATTGGAGCTTTTGGTGGCATTAATTTCCTGTATTACAGAGTTTTAACAATATACTAAATGCGATGCAAATTTATAAATTATAGCGTAAACCGCAAAATCAACTACGAAGATTAAGTGTTAAGATTAAATAAAACACTTACTCTAAGATTCAGACACAATCCTTTTATATTCGCCATTCATCTGGTTAACAAACGATAACACCTCTTCACGCCCACGACTCTTCGCCGAGGAGGTGACAAAAAATTGAGGCAACTCATCCCAGCTCTTCGACATCTCCGCTTTAAAGAGAGATATATTTTTATTTAGATCAGACTGATTAATTTTATCACTTTTGGTGAAAATAACTGAAAAAGACAAACCTGCTTCTCCAATCATATTTACAAACTGAACATCAATCGCTTGAGGTTTCAAACGAGAATCAATTAATACAAAAAGATGAACCAGATTTTCTCTTTTATTAAGGTAATCGAGAATTAATTTACTAAAAGTGGCACGTAATGTTTTAGAAACCTTAGCATAACCATAACCAGGAAGATCGACCAAATGCCAATCTTTATTTATCAAAAAATGGTTGATGAGTTGGGTTTTACCTGGAGTTGAAGAGGTTTTCGCCAACGCCTTACGTTGACACAACATATTGATTAAAGAGGACTTACCAACATTACTTCGTCCAATAAAAGCATATTCGGGTAACTCGGATTTAGGGCACTGCGTCACATTTGCACTACTCACAACAAAGAGAGCCTCTTTAATCTCCATATTTATATTTTTTGCAAAGGTAACAAAAAAAGGGGTAAGTTAGACTCACCCCTCTCAATATGATTAGCAAATATTATTTTGTTAATTCAATAATCAATGCACTCTTTTGCGGAACAATAAGAGTTTTCAAATCGGTCAACGATTCACCTGTAATAACGTTTACTCCTTTAGTAAATCCACTCATTACCTCAGCAAATCTAGCTGTTTCGACTTTAGCATCGCCTTTGCGATTGTTATTCATTACAACAACGACAGTCTTATTTTCACTTGAACGAGCATATAGATAGATATTATCAAACGGTAAGAATTGTGTGAATTTACCATTATGCAATACGGGCTCATTCTTACGATAGTTTAAGAGCTTAGACATATAATTGTAAATTTCATTCTGATCAGCCGTTCTCCCTTGGGCGGTAAATGCATTCACTTTATCACCAGCCCATCCACCAGGAACATCTATTCGAAGCGTAGAGTGATTACCGCCATCGCCTTCAAACATAAGTTCTGTTCCATAGTAAAACTGCGGATAACCACGCATGGTAGAAACAAGTGCTATTGCCATCTTGAGTGCATCTTTATCGCCTTTTAGCTCAGTAAAGATTCGCGTCATATCATGGTTGTCAGGAAACACCATGATATTATTAGGGTTAGCATATAAGAAGTCTTCTGCTAAAACATCATAAATACGAATCATTCCTTCACCCCATCCCGCTTTTTCTTCCGATAAAGAGCGAGAAATCACATCCCTTAATGGAAAGTCCATAACTGAAGGTAGGTGCGAATCAAAACCATCTTTATGAGGAAAACCTGATTGATAGAACGCTGTTTTAGCACTTGAGCTAATCCAACACTCGCCTACAATATTGAAATTTGGAAACTCATTCAACACTGCCTCACCCCATTTAGACATACCTATGCGATCTGGATATGGATAAGTATCTACACGAATACCCTGTAATCCAGCATATTCAATCCACCAAATAGCATTTTGCGACAGATAAGTCACTAACAGTTCGTTTTGAAGATTTAAATCTGGCATTGGTCTATCAAACCATCCTTTTACAGTAACATCTCTATCTGCAATCGATCCATTGGGATCAGATACAGTAGATAATCTATAGTAGGAGTTGGTATAAGTAGGCCACTGATTAATCCAATCTTCCGTTGGCAGATCTTTCATCCACCAATGATTAATTCCACAGTGATTAAACACCATATCCATAATCATCTTTACGCCAACCGCTTTACACTTTTGAGTAAGAGCTTTAAACTCCTCATTAGTTCCTAAGCGTTTATCTACACTATAAAAGTTTGTGATAGCATACCCATGATAAGAGGAACGTTCAAGATTATTCTCCAATACAGGAGTAAACCACAGAGCAGTAAATCCAAGATTTGTGATATAATCTAGATGATCCGAAATACCTTGAATATCTCCACCATGACGTCCAAATGGCTCTTTGCGATTAGATTTTTCAAGATAGCCTTGAGCATCGTCGTTGTTTGGATTTCCATTTGCAAAACGATCAGGCATCAACAAATAAACAGCATCTGAAGAGTTGAACCCTACACGCTGATCCGATCCGTTTTCACGAGCCATCAGTTGATAGTTGTAAGTTGCCACGGTAGCACCTTGCTGACGAAAATCAATTTTCACATCACCAGGCTTAGCATCCGAGGCTACTTCCAAATTTAAGAAAAGGTAGTTTGGACTTTTAACCTTGACAACAGAGTTCAGCTTAACCCCTGGATAGTTGATATTTACATCACAACCCGAAATTCCAGCCCCATAAACAAGTACTTGAACTTTAGGATTTTTCATTCCTACCCACCAATTAAGAGGCTCAACACGCTCTATCTCAATTTTTGGCGCCGCAAAAACTGAAGCCCCAATTGCCAAAAACAAACTGATTAAAACAAAACTACGTATCTTTTTCATACTATTTTCTTAAAGGTAAAGATGATGTGCTATTCGCCTCAACTACAATCTCTTGATCATATACAGACAAAGTTATTTTTTTATCTGAATGAGATATCACATTAACTGTAGTTTGTGATACTTTAATTTCAAGATCTTGCTCTAAGAACTTAATTTTAAACGAATAGCTACTCCAAGCAGCAGGAATTGTTGGGTTTAAGAACAATTTCTTGTCATGCACGCGTTTTCCTCCGTATCCTTCTACAATTGACATCCAAGTGCCAGCCATACTAGTAATATGAAGACCTTCGTGCACCTCGTGATTGTAGTCATCGATATCCAAGCGAGAGGTACGCAAATACATCTCATACGCTTTATCCATATCACCAATACGACATGCTAAAATTGAGTGAACGCAAGGTGATAATGATGATTCATGAACGGTACGAGGTTCGTAAAACTTGAAATTACGTTCAATTGTAGCAGTATCAAACTCCTCCTCAAATAAATAAACTCCTTGAAGTGTATCGGCTTGTTTGATAAAACATGAACGAAGGATACGATCCCAAGACCAATGCTGATTAATAGGACGCTCAGCTTTGTTAAGATCATTAACCAAAATCTGCTCCTTATCCATATAACCATCTTGTTGCATAAACACGTGCAACTTCTCGTTATAAGGGAAGTACATCTTTTCAACTATATCTTTCCAACGTGGAGCCTCCTCTTCATAGTTAAACTTAAGATTACTCAAAACCTCAGATAAACGTGCTGAATTACGACCTTTTACGTTTTCAATTGCTTCAAGTGTATATTTCATACACCATACGGCTAACTTATTCGTGTACCAGTTGTTATTGATATTATTTTCATACTCGTTAGGGCCAGTTACGCCAAGCATTACATATTTCTGACGATCTTCGCTCCAAGTAATACGTTGGCTCCAGAAACGAGAAATTCCAACTAAAACATCAAGTCCAAACTCTTCTAAATACTTCTCATCACCCGTGTGACGAATATAGTTATAGATTGCAAATGCAATGGCTCCATTACGGTGAATCTCTTCAAACGTGATTTCCCACTCATTATGACACTCTTCACCATTCATCGTAACCATTGGATAGAGAGCTGCGCCATTTTTAAATCCAAGTTTTGCAGCATTTTCAATTGCTCTCTGCAAATGCTTATGACGATAGATAAGTAAATTACGAGTTACGTTTGAAGGGGCTGTAGCCAAATAGAAAGGAATACAATAAGCCTCTGTATCCCAATAAGTTGAACCGCCATATTTCTCGCCAGTAAAACCTTTTGGACCAATATTTAATCGAGCATCTTCGCCCGTATAAGTTTGATTTAGGTGAAAGATATTGAAACGAATACCTTGTTGAGCCGCAATATCACCTTCAATAACAATATCAGAATTCTCCCACTTTTTAGCCCAACAACTTACGTGCTCGGCCAACATTTTATCAAATCCTTTTGTGTAAGCCTTAAGAGCAGATGCTTGAGCACTTGTAACTAACTGATCTGCTTTGTGATTTAAAGTACTTAAAACGGCAACATATTTATATATTGTTAGAGTATCGTTTTGAGAAACAGCTACCGTATATTTATTTGAAACCATTTTAGAATCAACCGACAAAACTGGTTTAGCATCAACTGGTTTACCGTTTAGAGTTAAGTTGTTTTTCATAGCAAACGAACAAACCTGAAAATCAAGTTTTTTTGTATTTGCCACTAAATAGCCTTCGCCTGCAGGTCCATTAACTTCTAGAATATTCCAAAATTTCTCGTGATAGTTAGAGTCTTCATTCTCAACATCACCATCAATACAAGGAACGTAGGTAATAGATCCTGTAAAATTTAAAGGAGTTACTGAATATTTAATAACACCATTTTCAGTATCAACCATACTTAAAAAGCGAATGGCTTCAACTTTAATTTGTTTTCCAGATGCAAATGTTGCGATAAAAGAACGTGTTAACACACCCTCTTTCATATTCAAAACTCTTCTAAAATTTGAAGTCTTACAAACATTCAAATCAAGCTCTTCACCATCTACAATTACATTGATGCCTATCCAACTTGGTGCATTTAAAACCTTAGCAAAATATTCAGGATATCCATTTTTCCACCATCCAACTCGTGTTTTATCTGGATAATAGATGCCAGCAATGTAGTTACCTTGAAGCGTAACGCCTGAGTATTTCTCCTCAAACATAGCACGTTGGCCCATAATACCATTTCCTAAACTAAAGATACTCTCAGATGAGCGGTGTAGGTTAGCGTCAAATTCCTCTTCGATTAACGACCACTTATCGTGTTTTAAATACTGTTTCATCCTATATGATATTTATCTTTTAACCTTAACTAAACTACTTCTCAAAAGCATTTTTAAGTTGCAGTAGATTGATAGCATGTAAGCCATCAACCACTAAATGCGCTTCTCCTAAAACAACTGGAGATCCAATTCCAACAGCTTTCATTCCACCTGCTAGAGCCGCTTGTACACCAGCCTCAGCATCTTCAAAAACAACACATTCTGATGGCTTTAACCCCAATGCCTCTGCGCCTTTTAAAAACACCTCAGGATCGGGTTTTGCATTAGCTACTTTATTTCCATCAATTATAGCATCAAAAAGATCAGTTAACTCAAGACGATCTAAAATAGTCAGAGCATTTTTACTTGCAGAACCGAGTGCTACCTTAACTCCATTTTCTCTTAATTCCAAAAGAAAATCTTTTGCGCCAGGCATAATCTCATCAGGCTCCATTTTATTGATAAACTCACAGTAGTTATCATTTTTCTTAGTAGCCATTTTCAACTTCGTAGCCTCATCCATGGTTTTCCCACCAATCTCAAGAAGAATCTCTAGAGATGCCATTCTACTCACACCCTTTAATCTTTCATTATCGTGCTCGGTGAAGTCAAAACCAAGCTCATTAGCTAAAGCTTTCCACGCAATATAATGATACTTAGCTGTATCAACGATAACACCATCAAGATCAAAAAGACAACCTTTAATTTGCATAAAACAGAAATATAATAAGTAAACTAATCAATTAACAAAAGAAAACTAGTGGCCACTACCGCCAGATATTTTAACCTCGGCAGATGATTTATCTTCAACAAAAAACACCGCCACTGCTGCAATAAGCATACAAACACCCGCCAATACCAAAATGTAAATTGGATTTTTATCAGGAACAAAATTGATTATTTGTCCACCTAATAAGCCACTTAAAATTTGAGGGCCTGCAATAGTAAAATTAAATATACCCATATAAACCCCCATTTTAGACTGAGGAATCGAGCTTGATAAAATTGCATAAGGCATTGCTAAAATTGCTGCCCAAGCCATACCAACGCCAATCATTGATATAAATAGAAGCGATGAATTTGCTCCGCCCGAAGTTCCGCCAAAAAACAACATCGAAACATAACCAATACCACCAGCAATTAAAGACGTTGCATAGACAAATTTACGACTCGTTACTCGCGCAAAATATGGCATAATTACCGAGTAGATTGCTGCAACCAAACTGTATGCACCAAAAATAACACCCACCCAATTGGCTGCATTATTAAAATCGATAGAAACAGAATCTGTAACACCCCAAAAGTGGCGAGCAATTGCCGGAGTAGAATAAACCCACATTAAATACAACGCAAACCAAGAAAACAACTGAACTACAGCAAGTTGCCACATTGTTGTAGGGATTTTTTTAAGAGTTTCCAAAAAGCTCTCTTTCCCTTCTGCTTCGGTCTCCTCAGCAGTATTAGAGTTATATTCGGCAAACTCCTTAGGAGAGTACTCCTTAGTCATTATCACAGTTGTTAAAACAGTGATAATAAGCACTGTTCCACCGATGTAAAACGACCAGATAACCGAATCAGGAACATGACCAGCTTCGGCACTATTTGAAACGCCGATCCAAGTTAAGATATAAGGCAAAACAGAACCTAAAACGGCTCCAGTGTTAATTAAAAAACTCTGGATAGAATAACCAAAAGTACGTTGCTCTTCAGGAAGCATATCGGCCACCAATGCTCTAAAAGGCTGAAATGTAACATTAAATGAACCATCCATAACAGCAAGCATAATGGCACCAAAAACAATTGGAGGCATAATAGCTGCTACAACAGATGAGTTTGGCATTAATATCATTGCTGATACTGAAATGATTGCACCTGCCAGGATAAATGGCAATCTACGACCTAAACGATTCCAAGTTTTATCAGAAGCAGCTCCAACTATTGGCTGGATAATTAAACCCATTAAAGGTGCCGCTAACCAAAAAAGTGGTAACGAATGTAAATCAGCACCTAAGTTGGCTAAAATACGACTCACATTACCATTTTGTAAAGCAAATCCAAATTGAACACCCAAAAAGCCAAAGCTTAAGTTCCAGATCTGCCAAAATGTTAGTTTAGGTAATTTTTTCATAAAATAATGTTTATAAGTTTAAACCACTGGTAGCATTAAAATTGACTACATGATACGTTGTAAGCTATTGAATCAAAAATCATTTATCGAATCATAAAGCGTTGGGTTTTTCACTAACGATAAATCGTTGCAAAAAACCCATAAACTTCATATTAATCCCTAAACAAAAATATATGTTATTTATCGATTATTCACATTATGAGAATTGCCTAAGTAAATAGATGCAT
>JAGPHP010000048.1 GCA_018055415.1 Breznakibacter sp.
GAGACATTCGCGATCGGCACTAGCATCAGAGTCGGAGCCATGAACCGCATTGTGTGATTTAGACTCGGCATAGAGTTTTCTTATTGTTCCCTCTTCAGCTTCGGCTGGATCGGTTGAGCCAATGAGCTTTCTGAAATCGGCAATCGCATTCTCCTTTTGCAGAACCGCCGCAACAATAGGGCCCGAAGACATAAACTCTACTAACCCTTCAAAAAAGGGTTTCCCAACATGCTCGGCATAAAAATCTTCGGCCTCCTCTTTATCTAACTTAACCGATTTAAGAGCTTTAATAACAAATCCGTTCTCTTCAATTTTGGTTAAGATATGACCGATATGTTTGTTTTTGAATGCTCCAGGTTTAATAATTGTAAGGGTTTTGTTACCCGTAGGAATGTTGTTAGGCATAACGTTCGTGTTTTATTTACAGTTGATAATAAAATTTATATTGAAAGATATGTTTTGTTACGAAGATTTGAAAGCATTTTTAGCTACATTTTTACCTATATTTGAAAAATAATATTTCACGATGGACTTTAAAGTACTCTACAATCAATTTTACCAAGAGGTAAAACAAGCTCATAAAATTGTTATTATTCCTCACAAAAATCCCGATGGCGACTCCATTGGTGCATCGCTAGGTCTCTATAATCTTCTTACTCAACTTAATAAAGAGGTTGATGTGGTTATGCCTAATAGATTTCCTGCGGGTTTTGATTGGTTGCCCAATGCAAAAGTGTGCATCGACTTTGAAAAGGAGACCGAGAGGGCTACTAAGATATTGAAAGGGTGTGATTTATTGATATTTGTAGATTTTAACTCCATCAAGCGTTTAGAAAAGTTGGCCGACTTAATTGATTCGCTAACCATTCATAAAATGATGGTAGATCATCATCCGTATCCTGATGATATTGCGCAGTTGCAGATCTCCAATACGGCTGTCTCCTCCACGTGTGAGCTTACTTTTGATATTATTCGTAATACGCCACTTTTGGATCATTGCAATACGCAGGTGGCCGAGTGTTTCTATACTGGGATAATGACCGATACAGCTGCGCTGAACCATAATTCATCGCGCAAAGAGACTTACGATATTGTGGGTGAACTCATTAGTTTTAAAGTCGATAAAGAGAAAATTCATCGAAATATCTTCCACTCAAATTCGCTCAACCGATTTAAATTGATAGGATATATTTTTAGTGAAAAATTAATAGTTCTACCTAACGTGAATGTGGCCATCATACCATTAACAAAAGCCGACTTAGAGAAGTTTGATTATGTAGATGGCGACACTGAGGGGTTTGCAAACTTACCTTTAAGCATAAAAGATATTGATATGTCGGTTTTTATTGTTGAGCGATCCGATCGTGTTAAGCTTAGTTTCCGATCACGAGGGAAAGTGGTTGTGAACAAATTTGCTAACCAATATTTTAATGGTGGTGGACATCAACATGCTGCTGGTGCCGAATCGACCATGTCGTTTGATAAAGTATTAGACCTATTACTTACCGAAATACCCATTTATTATGAGTCGGAATTATAATATTATTGAACGTATTTTCGTTCTCTTATCGGTCATTATATTACCCTTTATTTCAGTAGGTTGCCAACAATCGCAGGAGCCAAAAAAGGAGTATCGCATCACGGAGGAGGATTTGATTAATGCCAATAGAGCTATCGTTAATCAAGATGGAAAAACCATTGAGCGTTATTTAGCCGATTCGAATATGGTGATGACAAAAACCAATACTGGGCTATGGTATCGAATTAATGAAAAAGGAAGTGGAGCCAATGCTAAAGTTGGTCAGACGGTTGCCATAAAATATAATGTAAAATTGCTCGACGGCACAGAGTGTTATAAGTCTGATTCACTAGGTGTTAAAGTGTTTAGATTAGGTCAGGGTGGGGTAGAGTCGGGTCTTGAGGAGGCTCTTTTGTTAATGAAACGTGGTGGAAAAGCGACCTTTATTTTGCCGCCCCATTTGGCTCATGGCTTAACCGGCGATAACGATAAAATACCCTCTAGATCGATTATTATCTATGAGGTTGAAATCGTAGAGCTCAAGTAGGCTCATTTTTAGTTGCTTTTTTTTGTCGTTGGTTAATATTTGTTTTTCTTTGCATCACATCATTAATATTGAATTTAAATAGATCATAAATGACTTTACGTAAAATTTTAGTGCTTATAGCGGCCTCTTTGATGGTAGTTAATTTCATTGCTTGCGATGACGAAACATCCATTACTAGTGCACAGCAATTGGAAGCCGAGAAGCAAATCTATCTTCAATTTCTTTCCGAAAATTATAGTAGCTATAAAGCTCAAGCTGATACTACCATTGGTGATAGTACAAGTTTTGATCTTAAGTATTGGGAACTTAACCCAGGTTTTGGAGATACAACCAATAATATTACTCCTGGTAATACCGTTGCAATACGATACCAACTATACTCTTTACAATTGAATGATTCCTTGAGAGTGGATACCATTCCTCAACAGTCTAATATTAACACCGCTTTTCCTTACGAATTCACAGTTGCTTCATCGGTTTACACTCTTTCAACCTATTATGGGTTGAATCAAGGAGTTCAGTATATGCGTAAAGGTGCTGTCGGTTACCTCTTAATGCCCTCATCGCTCACCGATAATAGCTATTACAGCTCATTGTATAAAATTGAAGTTGTTTTTGTGAGTCACTAATTGTTAATCCGATTTACTTAATCATTATTTATAAAATTTTAATTCTCAGTACGTATGAAAAAGATTTCTATTGGAATTGATATTGGCGGAACAAATACCGCAATTGGTGTTGTTGATGCAGATGGACAAGTTTTAGTTTCAGACTCTATCCCAACCCCTAGTCACGGTGATGTTGATAAATATATTAGTGATTTAGCCGTGAATGTGAATCGTTTAATTCACTCGGCAAAATCTTTAAATAGTGAGATTCAGATTTTAGGTATTGGTATTGGTGCTCCTAATGCAAACTACTACAAAGGCACCATTGAACACGCTCCAAACTTGTCTTTTAAAGGTGTGGTTCCATTTGTAGCAAAGTTAAAGACTCATTTTCCTGCTGATTACGCTATTGCATTAACAAATGATGCCAACGCGGCCGCTATTGGCGAGATGGTTTATGGTGGCGCTAAAGGGATGAAAAACTTTGTGATGTACACCCTTGGAACTGGTTTAGGAAGTGGCGTTGTTGTTAACGGGCAGCTTGTTTATGGCGCTGATGGTTTTGCAGGTGAGTGTGGTCACACAACTGTTATTCCTGATGGAAGATTATGTGGATGTGGACAAAAGGGTCACTTAGAGGCTTATTGTTCTGCTCCAGGTATGAAACGTACCGCTTTTGAACTATTGGCTAAATACAATGCAACAGACTCAATGTTGGCTGATAAGTCGTTTAATGATTTAACCTCTAAAATGATTTATGAAGCAGCTAAAGCTGGTGATAAAGTGGCGCTAGAGGTGTTTGAACTAACGGGTAAATATCTTGGTCAAGGTATTGCTGATACCGTTCACCATTTGTCTCCAGAGGCCGTATTCTTATTTGGAGGTCCTGTAGCTGCTGGTGATTTGTTGCTAAAACCAACTGTCGATAGCATGGAGAATCATCTTCTTACAATCTTTAGAAATAAGGTGAAGATTATTCCTTCAAAGTTGAAATTAGGTGATGCTGCAATCGTGGGTGCAAGTGCACTTGTGTGGCAAGAGATTGCATAATTATAACTCATTATATGAAAAAGGGCGTCTCTTAACCGATTCGCCCTTTTTTTATTTCATTGGTAGGGACAGGTCGTGACCTGTCCGCTTCTTTTAAGCATCAACCAATTCTTTTTGATGAATTTATTCTGAGATACCATAAAAAACGTGAGTTCGATCTAAAAAATTAACATCTCAGGTTTAGTCTTGATACGCGATATGTGTTTTCTATCCTATCTATTATTTCTCATTTTTACGATCCTTCGGATCGTCCATTCATAGCCGTGGGTGATTAACCCACGGTAATTGATGTGTATATCTCCATTTCGATCCATCGGATCGATCAATTTCTATATTTCACACTATGTAATACCACAATTGGTCGATCCTATGGATCGATGAGGATGTGAATTACCTGATACCGTGGACTTACATCCACGGCTAGAAATGATTGTTCCGATGGAACAATGACGAGTAAATAGACAAATTATCACATCGAACTCACGTTAAATAAGTAATAGGAACTTTATATTGTCGTAAATATTTTTTTGAAGGTGGCGGCAAAGTCCCTCTTCCTTGGAGAGGGACTTAGGGTGAGGCCATTTATAAAGTACGACATTATTTAACTCTCATTACTTAGTCGCTTCTAATATCAGTAACACCACTGTTTTTTTTGAGACGTCCATTTATCACGTCTCGCATCTTAATATATTTTCGACAATGGATCCAAAGAAACGTACATCCGCTACATCCAACACATGCTATTCAAAAAAACGTTTTAAAAAGTTTTGAATTGTTAATTTAAACCTCTATTTTTCAAAATCAGTTTTAATCGTTATTATTTTGATATGAGCAAGAAGAGTATTGATGAAAAGTTACTAGCCAAAGAGGTATTACCTACTAAAGAGGGCTATTTTGGAGAGTTTGGTGGTCGATTTGTGCCTCCAGTTTTGGAACCTATCATGAAAGAGATTGAAGAGGCGTACGAAAAGATTAAACAAGATCCTACTTTTTACGAAGAGTTAAACTTTTTGCAAAAACATTTTACAGGTCGTCCTTCACCCGTTTATCCATGCGAAAACTTATCGCGTAATTTAGGCGGTGCTAAAATATTTTTAAAGCGTGAAGATCTAAACCATACTGGTGCTCACAAGATTAACCATTGCTTAGGGGAAGCCCTTTTGGCAAAACGAATGGGTAAAAAGAAACTCATAGCCGAAACTGGTGCTGGTCAGCATGGTGTAGCATTAGCTACAGCCGCTGCCATGTTGGGTTTGGAGTGTGCCATCTATATGGGTGAAGTGGATATTGCAAAAGAGTATCCAAATGTGGTTAGAATGAAAATTCTAGGGGCAACGGTTGTTCCTGTAACACATGGTTTGAAAACGTTGAAAGAGGCCGTAGATGCTGCTTTTGATGCTTATCTAACCGACCCGGTAAATCAACTTTATGCTATTGGTTCAGTTCTTGGACCACACCCGTTCCCAATGATGGTTCGCGATTTTCAGTCGGTTATTGGCACTGAATCAAGAGCGCAAATGCAAGAGTTAACTGGTAAATTGCCAAATCATATCATGGCATGTGTGGGTGGCGGCTCTAATGCAATGGGACTTTTTAGTGCCTATCTGAACGATCAAGATGTAAATATTTATGGTATTGAACCTGCTGGAACATCTTTTGAGACGGGAAATCATGCGGCTACACTTTCATTAGGAAAACCTGGTATGATTCATGGCTTTAAATGTTATCTGCTACAAGATGAAAACGGTGAACCAGCTCCTGTAAACACCATTGCCAGTGGACTTGACTACCCTGGTGTGGGGCCACAACATAGTTATCTAAAGGATATTGGTCGCGTTAATTATGTAACGATCAATGATGAGGAGACCGTTGATGCATTTTTCCGTTTGTCGAGAGAAGAGGGTATTATCCCAGCACTTGAGAGTGCGCACGCTGTTGCATATGCCATTAAATTAGCGCCTACTCTCTCAAAAGATCAAACTATTTTGGTGAATCTCTCTGGACGAGGAGATAAAGATATCGATTTTGTTGTTCGTAACTTTGGTTCAAAATATGGTGTTAAATAATATTGAAGGGATATAGTTCTTTTTAATATTCAGTAAAAGAGACGATTAGCTAGACTAATCGTCTCTTTTTGTTTGTTGATAATTTTTGAATTATAGTAGCTTATAAATCTATAATTAGCTAATTTATAAGGGTTAAAGTGCTATATTTGTACTCGTTTTACTAAAAAACACACTTTTTGTAATGAAAGATTTATCAAGAGAGATACGCATTGGAATAGTTATCTTAGCTGGTTTTGTCATTTTAATTTTTGGACTTCGATTTTTAAAAGGTATTGAAATATTTTCAAATGGCACCGATTATTATGTGGTTTACGATAATTTAGATGGATTAAATAGCGGAAGTCCTGTTGTCTATAAAGGTTTAAAAGTTGGTCGAGTTAAAAAAGCAACCCTTCATCCTACTCAAAAAGGAAAGATTTTGGTCTATTGCGTTTTTACTGAGGATGTCTTTCTGCCTGTTGATTCCAAGGCTCAGATTTTCAGTCTCGACTTATTAGGAGCCAAAGGTGTTAATTTAATTGAGGGTAGCTCCACCTCTTTTTTGATGGCGAATGATACTATTCGAGCAGCCTATGAGGAGAGCTTTAAAGATAAAATTACCGAAGAGTTGCTACCGCTTAAGGTGAAGATGGAGCGTGTAATGGGGAGAGTAGATACCTTGCTTTTATATACCAACCACCTTTTAAATCCCAATAATGCCTCTGGAATTACTGTGGGAATTACTGGATTTAATAGTTCAATGACCCACTTAAGTAATATTACTTCAAATATTGATAAAACATTAGCTCCTGGTGGTGCACTAAACAACACCTTAGCAAATGCCGACTCTTTCTCATCTACATTAAGTGCCAAAGGAGATCAATTAGCGCACGCTATAGCGAATTTAGATACGATTAGCACACAACTGGCCGTTGCAGATTTAGAGCGCACGGTTGGGCAGCTAAGAGAGGTCTTGAGTAAATCTTCAGCGCTATTTGATAGCATCAATAATGGAAACGGTACTGTTGGAATGCTTATCAACGACAAGACATTGTACTACAATCTGCTAGCATCGTCTGAGAGTTTAGATCGTTTACTTATTGATGTGAAGCAAAATCCCAAACGATACATAAACGTTTCAGCTTTCGATTTTGGGAAAGAGGTCTATTTGTCGCCTAAAGGGGAGGCTACAGATGAGAATGACAAAGCTCTATTTTCGATAAAAATTGATGAATCGGAAACTCCCCTGGCTTTAAAATCTAAAGAGATTAATGGATATGTTGTTGTTGAGAAGATTTGGAATAACCAATTTGTCTATTTGGTTGGTAGTTCTAAGTCGTTTTCGGAGATTGAAGCTCTCTACCCCTCAATTAAAGAAGCCTTCCCAAAATCAGAAATTGTGGCTTCCAAAAACGATAAACCAGTATCATTAAAAAGTGCCTTTAAAAATGCTTCCAATTAATTTGGAGTAACCCATCGAAATATAAAAGATATATTTTTTTTTAATCTTTTTGACCAACAGAAAATTGGTTGATTTTAAAGGGCTTAACAGTAGCTGTCTGAATGGTGCTTTGTTGTATGCTCTTTAAATTCAGTGTTTTAAGACTTATTTGGGTAACGTGTTGATTTTAAGACACGTATCATATATTTAAAAATCACAAACATTTTCCTATTTTTTTATATCAAATTTTTTACCAAATTTTGAATTCTAATTAATACTAATCATTATAAAATTTTGAGCGAAGTAACAATGATAATGAATCCTGCAGTTAATGTTTGGAACAACTGTTTGGTGTTGATAAAGGATAATATTCCTCCTTATCAATACAAAACTTGGTTTGAACCTATTGTTCCCTATTCGTTAGATGGTGATGCCCTCACCATTCAGGTGCCAAGTATCTTTTGTTTTGAATATTTGGAGGAACATTTTGTTGATTTAATAAGCAAGTGTTTGCGTAAGGAGATTGGTCCGAATGCAAAACTTGAGTATAAGGTGGTTGTTGCAAATCCTTCTTCATCGCAAGGGAAACCCGACACGGTAAACTACCCTAATACCAACAAGGTAAATCTATCAAATCCCCCGGTTTCGTTTGGCACAAATAGTGCTCCTAGTCGTATTGTGTCGCCATTTGCCGTACAAGCGATTGAACGAGTAAGTATTGATCCGCAACTAAATCAGGAGTATGCCTTTGATAACTTAATTGTGGGCGACTCAAATAAATTTGCTTACACAGCTGGTATTACAATTGCTAAAAATCCTGGCAAGTCGGCTTTCAATCCGCTATTTATTCACGGTAACTCAGGGTTAGGCAAAACGCATATCGCGCAAGCTATTGGTATTGAGGTTAAAAAGCTATTTCCAGAGAAACAGGTGCTTTATGTAAGTGCCAATAAGTTTCAAAATCAGTATGTTTTGGCTGTTGCTCAAAATAACACAAGTGATTTTATAAATTTCTATCAATATATTGATGTATTGATTTTAGATGATGTGCATGAGTTTGCGGGTAAAAATGGAACTCAAAATGTATTCTTTCATATCTTTAATCATCTTCAACATCAAGGCAAACAGCTTATTCTAACCTCCGATAAAGCGCCAGTAGCTCTTCAAGGAATGGAGGAGAGACTTCTCTCTCGATTTAAGTGGGGTTGTACTGCCGAAATTACGGCACCAGACTACGAGACGCGTAAAGCGATTCTACAGTCTAAAGTTCGAAAAGATGGATTGGTAATTGCTGATGAGATCATCTCTCATATTGCCAAGAGCGTTACAACCAATGTGCGTGAACTTGAGGGAACCATCGTTTCAATGCTTGCTCAGTGTGCCTTTAATAAGGTTGAGATTACTCAAGATTTGGCTAACAGTGTGTTAAATCAACTTGTTACAAATGGGCCGAAGAAGGAGTTGACGATTGAGTCTATTCAAAAGAAGGTATGTAGCTATTACAAGCTTCCAGTAGATGCGATTTTAACAAAATCTAGAAAGCGCGAAGTGGTGCAAGCTCGTCAAGTAGCGATGTATTTCTCAAAGAATTTCACTTCTGCCTCTCTCTCAACCATTGGAATGAAGAATGGCAATCGTGATCATGCAACTGTTTTACATGCTTGCAAAACAGTTAATAACTTTTTAGATACTGATAGAGATTTTAAACGTCAAATAAAAGAGATTGAACTTTTGATCAATAGCTAGTTCGTTGTAAAATATTTTAGGGATAAAGCGCTAAGAGGATGGTTGATCAACTCTTAGCGCTTCATTTTTTTAGTTATACACTGCGCTATTCCACCTTTTTTACTACTTTTACACTTCGTTTTTCATAATGGCATTGTTGATTGATGATAATGGTTTAAAAATCTCAGACTTAGACTGTTGTGAAAATAAGTTATTCCACTTTAAATGATTTGTATAAACTAAGAACCACGTATGCGTTTTCTAATCTCATCTCTTCTGTTTCTCATACTCATTTCTGTAAATTGTCTTTCTGTTTCAGCTCAAGATCAAAATACCTATACGGTTCAAAAGGGTGAGGGGTTGTATCGCATTAGCGTTAAGCTGGGTACCACAATGGAAGAGCTGTTAAAAGCAAATCCTTCCATTAAAAATGGCGTTTCCGAAGGACAGGTTATTCAGATTCCAGCCTCAGCGATTAAAAAAATGGATGCTAACCTTAACAAATCGGGTGAAGGTGATTTTATTCTGCATACTGTTGAAAAGGGACAAACGCTTTATGCTTTGTCGCAAAAATATGATGTGCCAATCGAGATTTTGATTCAAAATAACGCGGGGGTAGAAAATGGTTTAGTTGAAGGTAGTGTTGTTAAAATTCCAAAAGAGACTCAAATTGGAAGCGGCCCTAAAAAAAGAAGCAGCGATTATAAATATCATACCATAGCTCCAAAAGAGACTCTTTACGGAATATCAAAAGTATATAATTGCACCGTTGATGACATCATTGAGGCTAATCCGGGTTTAACCTCTGCCGAGATGAAAATTGGCAATGAGATACGTATTCCAACAAAAAGTAGCTCTTCGGCTTCAACGCAAGTAAACGCTAAAATAGATGCTCCAACTACTGTGAAAGGCGATTATTATGTTATCAAAAAGAGAGATCGGTTGTCGGGATTGGCAAAACAATTCTCGCTTTCTGAGGATGAGATACGTAAGGCAAACCCAGCTATTGACTTTGCTGCATTGAAAGTTGGAATGACTATCGTTATTCCTAAAAGTTCTAATTCTACTCTTGTTTATGGTTCTCAATCTGCCGATGAGTTGTCGGATGAGAAGATTTTAGCTCAATCAAAAAAGGAGAATTGCGGCGGTTATAAATCTACATCTGGAACCGTTTTTAAAATTGCACTACTCCTTCCTTTTGCGGCAAAAGAGAATCTCACAACGCCTTCTAATGAGTCACAAAGTGTTTCATTATCCACTGTTAGTAAAATATTTTTAGAGTATTACGAAGGAACACTGATGGCACTAGATCGACTAAAACGCGAAGGGGTAAGTGTAGAGTGCTTTGTGTATGATACTTGGCCCGACTCTACAAAGATTAAGCAAATACTTGCAAAGCCTGAGATGAAGCAGATGAATGTGATCTTTGGTCCTGCCTATGCGGTTAATCTTCAGCAAGTATCAGATTTTGCTAAAGCAAATCAAATTCCTTTAGTTTATCCACTCTCCTCTAAAAATTATGAGATTCAGGAAAACCCTTATCTCTTTCATATCAATAGTGCCGATTCTCTTCTGTATGACAATGTAGCCACCTATTTGGCGTCGCAAAATAATGCCAAAGTGATTGTGGTTACTTCGCAGTCGCCTTCAATAAAGGAGCGCGACATTATTGCGAGAGTTAAGAAGTTTTATCAACTTCAAAATGAGAACAGAACAAATAAGAATAGCTGGGTAGAAATTCCGTACTCAACCGAGAACGGGTTCGATAAGTTATTACCTCAAATAGATGCATCGAAAGATAACTTAATATTCATTCCGTCGGAGAAAGAGAGTGATGTCTCACTTATTGTGAATGGCGTAAATGGAAATCTAAAGAAGAGTTCCGCATCGATATCTGTTATCGGTATGCCTGAATGGTTGAAATACCAAACTATTAATACCGAAGATATTCATGCTACTAATACTTACGTCTTTGCTCGTGCGGCGCTTGATTACTATTCGCCACAAACACAAACATTTGTAAAAGAGTATCGAATGCTCTATAAGAGTGAACCATTAGCATTTTCACCCTATTTTCAATATGGTGGCAAAAATCCAAATTACTCAAGATATGGGATATTGGGTTACGATTTGACCTACTATTTTATATCAGCTCTAAAAGAGTATGGCCCGAAATTTCAATTTTGCTTAAAAGGATTCAATCCTCCTCTAATTCAATCAAACTTCATATTTAAACGTATCGGTAACTGGGGTGGCTTTTACGACGACGGTTTGTTTTTAGTCCATTTTCGTCCCGACTACAAGATTGAAAGAATTTCATTGCATTAATCTATAATTTATAAATGATTTCAGTATCTCAACTCACCGTTGATTTTGGTGGTCACTCTCTCTTTAAAGAGGTCTCGTTTTTAGTAAATCCAAAGGATCGAATTGGGTTAGTTGGTAAGAATGGTGCTGGTAAAACTACGCTACTTAAAGTATTGGCAGGTTTGCTTATACCCACTTCTGGCGAGGTAACACGACCTAAGGAGTTTACTATCGGTTATTTGCCTCAGCACATGAAGCATGCCGATGGCTTCACCGTTTTTGAAGAGGTTGAAAAGGCCTTTGAAGAGGTTAAAAGCTTGGAACAAAAACTTGAACAGATAAATCGTGATTTAACAACTCGTACAGATTATGAGTCGGACTCTTATCTTGATTTGATCCATAACCTTACCGATATTAGCGATAGATTGCACATTTTAGGGGGTGTTAATTACATCTCAGACATCGAGTTAACCCTTAAAGGTCTTGGCTTTGAACGCGAAGATTTCACACGCCAAACATCTGAATTTAGTGGTGGATGGCGTATGAGAGTTGAACTTGCTAAAATTTTGCTTAAAAAACCGAATGTTTTTTTATTGGATGAGCCTACAAACCACCTAGATATTGAATCGATTCAGTGGCTTGAGGATTTCTTAAAAGATTATAATGGTGCGGTGGTTTTAATCTCCCACGATAAAGCGTTCCTAGATCATATAACGAATAGAACTATTGAGATATCTATGGGTAAAACCTACGATTATAAAGCACCTTATTCGAAGTTTTTAGATCTACGTGCCGAGTTTTTAGTCTCACAAATGGCTGCTTTTAAAAATCAGCAGAAGATGATTGAAGATACCGAGAAGTTTATTGATAAGTTTCGTTATCAGGCAACTAAATCAGTACAGGTTCAGAGTCGTATAAAGATGCTCGATAAAGTTGATCGAATAGAGGTTGATGAACTAGATAAAAGTGCTTTGCGAATCAAATTTCCACCGGCTCCACGTTCGGGATTGGTGGTGGTAAAAGGGGAAAGTGTCTCTAAATCATTTGGATCACTAAATGTTCTTAAAAATATCGATTTCACCATTGAGCGTGGCGAAAAGATAGCGTTTGTGGGTCGTAATGGCGAAGGTAAGACCACCATGGCTCGTATGATAATGAATGAAATCGATTATCAAGGTGGATTGACAATTGGTCACAATGTTAAGATTGGCTATTTTGCACAAAATCAGGCCGATAAACTCGATGATTCGTTGACCATTTTAGATACCGTGGATCGAGTTGCAGTGGGGGATATTCGTTTGAAAATCCGCGATCTATTAGGTGCTTTCATGTTTTCGGGCGAGTCGGTTGAAAAAAAGGTTGCTGTGCTTTCGGGTGGAGAAAAGACCCGTTTAGCCATGGTTCGCCTACTTTTAGAGCCTTACAATCTACTTATATTAGATGAGCCTACCAACCATTTGGATATTCGTTCAAAAGACTTACTTAAGCAAGCGATCAAAGATTTTGAAGGAACCGTCATTGTGGTTTCACACGATAGAGAGTTCTTGGATGGTTTGGTTGATAAGATATTTGAATTTAAAAATAAAACTATTAAAGAGCATCTTGGAAGCATCTATGAGTTCTTAAAACTCAAAAAGGTTGAGACTTTTCGCGAGATGGAAGCATCTAAAAAGAGCCAATCATCAGCTAAAGCGAGTACCGAAGTTAAGGTTGCTGCTGTTGTAACGGAGTCTAAGCCAGCTGCTTCAAATTCAAAGATGAGCTACGAAGAGCGAAAAGAGTTTAGTAAAAAGCTTAAGAAAGTTGAAGTTGCACTTAAAGAGTGCGAAGCGAGGATTGCAAAAATTGAGAAGAATATCGAAATAATGGATTATGAACTAACGGAGGCAGGTGCCAATGTTGATTCAAAGCTGTTTGAAGAGTATCAAAAGTTAAAGGATACGCTCGAGCAGGAGATGAATACGTGGGAAGAGATTACATTAGAATTAGAAGATTTAAATAATATAAAAGAGGATTAACAGATGGCAGGTTCAGACTATATTTTTGGAATTAGGGCACTTATGGAGGCCGTAGCAAGCGGCAAAACAGTTGAAAAAGTGTTTATCAAAAAAGGATTGACAGGCGATCTGTCTAAGGAGCTCTTTGATGTATTGAGAGCGAATGGTATAACTTATCAATTTGTACCTATCGAGAAGCTTAATCGTATTACGAGAGGGAACCATCAAGGGGTTATTGCGCTTTCAACATCGATTGTTTATCAGCGCGTGGAAGATGTAATTATGAATTGCTTTGAGGCAGGGAAAATACCTTTTATTGTGGTGTTAGATGGAGTAACAGATGTGCGTAACTTTGGAGCTATTGCTCGAAGTGCCGAGTGTAGTGGGGTAGATGCCATTGTGTTTCCAGAGAAA
>JAGPHP010000204.1 GCA_018055415.1 Breznakibacter sp.
GGTTATATAAACAAATTCGAGATATTCCAATTAAACAAAATGGGTTTCTTTGTGGTTTAAATGTAAACTGATAAATGAAAACAAATACGATGATGGCTAAAACATCATCCCATAAACAAATTAAAGCTTATGAATAAATTACTTAATGAGTATATTAAAACAAGCGGAAAACCTTATATCGATGTCAAATATTTATTAGAATGTTTTGTTGAGGTTTTAGAAGAAAATGGCGAAGCGGAGTTGGTTAAGTATATCCCTTGGATTACCAAAGACGCTCCTAAAAGTTTAGATGTGGTTGAAAATTGCCACTCTCAAAAAATCATTCATCTTTTTGCAATCTCTTTTCAAATATTAAATCTATGTGAGGTAAACTGGGCCGTACAGGAACGTCGTAAAAAAGAGAGTAGTGGCGATGGCGACTCAATTGCAGGAAGCTGGCGAAATGTTTTCAAATCACTTACGAAAGAGGGTTTTAGTGCTGATGAGATTGCTGCAACACTTAAAAACATTGAGGTTGAACCAGTATTAACCGCTCACCCTACCGAGGCAAAACGCGCCGTGGTATTAAAATATTATCGCGAGTTATATCTCTTAATCGTTAAACTTGAAAACCCTATTTATAACGTTTTTGAACGCGATCAGATACGCGAAGAGATTAAGGAGTATCTTCAAAAACTGTGGTTTATTGATGACATCTTTTTAGAAAAACCTAATGTCGAGACTGAATTATCGAATGTTTCGCACTATTTGGTTAATGTATTCCCAGAAGTAGTTGAGTATCAAGACAGACAGCTTGTGCAGGCATGGAAAGGGAGTGGCTTTGCGGCAGACCATTTTGCCGACTATAAAAATTTTCCAAAAATCACATTTGGCACTTGGGTAGGTGGAGATAGAGATGGGCACCCTTTTGTAACTCCAGAAATCACTCAGTTTGCACTGCAAAAACTTCGAAACGAAGCCATAAGACTTTTGCATAAAAAGCTATTAACACTTTCTGATTCAATGAGTATTTACGCTATAGGACGTGAGTTGAATAGCGAATTTGCTGAGCGTTTAGAACAATTAACGATAGAAATTGATAATCACAAAGGTCTGCTTGCTGGTCACACAACCGAACAAGAGCCTTTTAGACGTTACGTTAAGCTTCTGATTGAAAAGTTGCCTATTAAGCAAAATGTGCTGTCGGGCGAGACGAAGTTGCACGACCGTAGTTACACCTATTCGCGTAGTAGCCAGCTTGTAGCCGACCTAGAGATACTCATAAAAGCCATCGGGGAGTTTGGAGCTTCGCATCTGGCAGTAAAAGAGATTGTTAAAGTTTGTCGTCATGCCGATCTATTTGGATTTCACTTAGCACATCTCGACATTCGTCAAAACAGCATGTACCACGAAAAGGCTCTATTGGGACTTCTTGAAGAGGCCAATTTCAAGCCTGAGGGTGGTATTATAAGTCGCGAATTCTTAAACCGTGAGTTAGAACACAATCGCCCATTCACAAAAAACTATACGGGAGCTTGTGTTGAAACAATCAATGTTTTAGGTTGCTTTAAGGTAATAGATGCGCATGTTACAAATTACGGAACTCGCGCTTTTGGATCACTAATTGTGAGCATGACACGCAAAGTTGAAGATCTTTATACGCTCTATCTATTAGCACGCGAGGGTGGATTGTTGTACCAATCGGATTTTGGCTTAGCTTGTAAAATTCCTGTAGTGCCTCTTTTTGAGACGATTGAGGATTTACACAATGGTGTTGCTATCATGAACGACTATCTTAAACACCCAATAACAATTGCTACGATGAAAGCCATTGCTGCGGCTCGTGGCTACGAAAAGCCAGTTGTTGAGGTGATGTTGGGTTACTCTGACAGCAACAAAGATGGTGGAATTATTGCCTCAAACTGGAATCTTTTCCAAGCTCAAAGTAACCTTCGTGCGGTAGCCGACAATCATGGCGTGGAGATTAAAATTTTCCATGGTAAAGGGGGTAGTATTTCACGTGGTTCGGGACCAACGCACTGGTTTTTAAGTTCACTTCACAACGGATCTTTACAAGGTAAAATACGATTAACAGAGCAAGGTGAAACCATTGAACGTAAATATGCCAATAAGCTCAATGCAGCATTTAATATTGAGCTTTTAACAGCAGGAACACTTTTAAATACTCTTTTGCCAACCAAACGTGTGTTGAGTTCGAACTTACGAACCGAACAGCTTATGGAAGGACTGTCTGAAGCTAGCTTTATAAAATATCAGCAACTTACCTCCAACAAATCGTTTATTCGTTATTACGAACAAGCTACACCTATTGACGTGATTGAGATTAGCAAAATTGGTAGTCGCCCATCGCGCCGCACGAACCAACGTTCATTGTCAGATCTACGCGCGATTCCATGGGTATTTAGCTGGTCGCAAACACGCACAAACATTACGGGTTGGTATGGATTAGGGACTGCACTAAGTCAACTGCGCCAAAACGATCCATCGAGCTACGACACTCTCAAAGAGATGGTTAAGCACGACCCAATGATTAGATATTTGCTCACGAATATAGATACTAGTTTGGCCTCTACAGATGAAGCAATTATTGAATTATATGCATCGTTGGTGGAAGAGAAAGATGTAAGGGATGAGATATCGGGACTAATTCTTGACGAGCTCAAATTAACAAAGGAGTTAATGAACGATATTCTAACGCTACCGTTTGCCACACGTCGTCCTAATCACTTCCAAAGCACGCAATTACGCTCTATGCCTCTGCGTTTATTGCATGAAGCACAAGTGGAGACAATTCGTTACTGGAGAGCGAATCCCGAACTTAAAGAGGGAACGTCAACCACCCCAAAACATTTTAACATTGTGCTACTTAAAACTATTAACGCCATTGCAAATGCACTAGGAGCAACGGGTTGATATTACTTTCACAAAAAACAGATAACAAAATAATGGATAAAATCCTTTCAAAACATTTTCACAACTATCAAACCATGAGCGAAGCAGCCAATATGGCTGTTTTGCAAATGAGTGAGAAAGAGAATATCGACATGAGTAAAATCATTGTGGCTACCTCTTTCTGTTTCGATGAGTTAAATCATCAGCCAGGTAAAATGAATCTTCCGGCTCCACAAGGATGCTTTATCATGGGCGGATTAGCGGGCTATCCCTTTGTGGGAGAACCTGGTTTAAAGGCATTCTCCGACCATATCCCCGATAATGGAGCTGCTATATTTATTGTGGGCTCTCATATTGGTGTTTCGCGCAAAGGCGACTTCGGGCAAGTTAAACGTGTAGGGCAGCAACGCCACACCAACACGTGCGGTGCTCTTATGCAGGTACAAAATCATCTTTTATCTACCGAAATTCATGAAATTGAACCAGCCGACTACTCGCACTACCAGCCCGAATTTTTGGCTATTCGCCTACTCCCAAAAGCCGAGGAGATTCGCAATGCCCCAATTCCAATTCTGCGAACCACTGAACTCGTTTATGAAGAGATTGAGAGTGAAATGATCTCTCTGATAGAACAAGACAAAACAATTTGGGGGAAATTCCCTGTCTATCTGCTGGGTGGCATTGTAATCAACACCGACGAGACTCTACCTAACTACTTCTCGCCAAAAACGTTTAGACGGATTGTGTAAGAAAGTGCTATTCAATAGCAGGAAAAGGGATAATGTGGGAAATATAGGATCACTTATCTCGCCGACAGATTCTACACAACGGTTCACAATCGAAGATTAACTAAGTTAACTAAGCTAATGATTTTACAGCCAGTAGCCTAGTTAACTTAGTTGGTACTTAATTAATTCAAAAAAAACTTTGCTATTTTTCTTTGCGGATCTTTGCGTTATAACAAAAAAGTTTGCCGAAGGCGAACCGCTCTTAAATTTAAAGCACACAAAAAAAATAGAACTCCACCTACTTTTGCACTTGATCCCTAAAATGCAACCACCCAACACAATCATCATCACCTTTAAACAAAAAAAGCACCTCTAATGAGATGCTTAATATCGTTCTTTGAGCCAATGATGGGAATTGAACCCATGACCTCTTCCTTACCAAGGAAACGCTCTACCCCTGAGCTACAT
>JAGPHP010000049.1 GCA_018055415.1 Breznakibacter sp.
GCGTTACAAGATTTAACCCTTGTAACGCTTTGATTTTTAGTGGGCCCACCTGGGCTTGAACCAGGGACCCCCTGATTATGAGTCAGGTGCTCTAACCAGCTGAGCTATAGGCCCTAATTACAAAATGTGTATATTTGTAACCGAAAGTGGTTAGCTTTCGAGTGCAAAAGTAAAAAGTTATTGCAATAAATCAAATATAATACGCTCTTTTTTAAACGATCATGGCCGAAAAAATAAAGAATCTCCTTTTTGATCTAGGTGGTGTCATCTGCGACATCGATATCAATGAAGGCATCGAATCTCTGGAAAATTTGGGAATTAAAAACATCAATTCTCTTCTAAACAGATATAAGCAACACGGTATCTTTCACGATTTTGAATGTGGAACAGTTGACTCGGCAACCTTTTGTGCTAAACTAAGAGAACTTGCAGGTAAGCCATATCTATCGGATAATCAAATCCTTAATGCGTGGAACTCTATCATTATTGATTTTCCAATCAACCGTCTAAAACGACTCAAAGAGCTCAAAGCAGACTACCAAATGTATCTTCTCTCTAACACAAATCCTGCACATCGAGAATTTTTTCCCTCTCAAATGGGTTTTTACCGTATAGAAGATCTCTTTCACAAGCTCTTTCTATCTTATGAAATGGGGGTTTGTAAACCTGAACCACAGATATTTGAAATGGTGCTCAAAGATGCGAATATTAAGGCAGAGGAGACCCTTTTTATCGACGACTCGGCTGCCAACATAGAAGCTGCCAAACAGATGGGGTTTCAAACCCATTGGGTGCAAAAAAGTAGCGATTGGATGTTGCTTGAGCTTTAGTTTAAACCACCGTCTCAGCAATATCCAATATAGGTAAATTGGTCAATTTTGCCAGCGATCGCTTGCATAATGGACAACTTGTAACAATCGCTGTTGCATCCTTACTAATAGCTCTAGAAATTTCTAAAGCGCCTATCTCTTTTCGAGAATTGGTGTCGATCGTTAGATTGCCAATGCTTCCACCGCAACATATACTCTCTTCACTCTCTTTACCATTAATAAGTTTGTAACTCAGTTGCTTGGTTATTGAGTTAGAGACGGCTTTTACGTCGTTCCATTTTCCTAGTTCGCATGGAGTATGATAATGCGCTTTTCCATCGAATGAACTTGCTGTTTTCAAACGACTATAACTCTTTGCAATAAGCTGGCTATGATGTAAAACCGTCATCTTTAAAGAGTAGTTCTCTTTAAAACTTTTATAACAAATAGGGCAGGAGGTAACCAACATCTTAGCATTTGAATTATTGATAATTTCACTATTCTTAGCCATCACCTCTTTAATGTTTCGCTTGTCGGCAAGTAGTTGAGCACCTCGACCACAACAATTAATGGAGTCGTCTAACTTTATATAGCTCATATTGAGCTTCTCAAATACTCGCTCCATCGCTTTGCCAGTGCGGTGATTCAAACGCCCCATGCACCCCTCGAAATAAAGAACATCTACCGCCTCATTCTTGAGAGGAGTCTCGACAATTGGACGATAGTGTGACGTAGTTTTGCCAATTAATGAATAGTTGCTCCTTGCATGATTTCGATGTGGCATTAAATTGATACCTACCGGACAAGCTGAACTGCATTTATTACATTGCAAACAGTTGAAGGCCAGATCGAAATGGGCTTCGTGATTGAAGTTTTTACGTCGCAAACTACGCAATAGATATACAGACTGATTCTTATCCATTCTATTAACGGTGCGCTGAGCACATACATCAATACAAACACCACAACGCGAACAGCTATTATTCTCTAATTGGCGCAACATCGGATGATGAAACTCATTATTAGATAATAAATTTCGCGCAAATATCAATATAATCTCAGCTGGAATGTGTAGATATCGTGAATAGGGCAAGAAGATAAAAAAACCTCCCAACGCAAATGAGTAGCTCCACCAAATAAGATCGGCAGTGGATTGTGAAAGAGGCGTTGAAAAGAAGATGGAAGAGGCTGTTTGCGTTAAAAAACCGCCATTATTAGATATAGAAGCTTGACCACTCTCGGCTAAAAATCGAAGAGGGAAGATAGCCCACAAAAATGACATCGCTAATCGATCAACCAAATCATGCTGGGTAGTTCCTTTCATCCCCACACTCTTTGAAAAGAAACGCTTTCCAATGGCAACCACCAGCGCTATCAGAATCAGCAACAGGATAAAATCCATAACATTAGCGAAACTTTTAGAGAGCATCGATTCGTTAAATAGATCGCCTCGTCGTAAAAAAATGGGCACCCAAACAGGATTTATCCAACTTTGTGTTAAGAGATGCGTCTCAATTTTACCCACTACAATCAGCATAAACCATCCAAAGGCAAAGGCGGTATGCATCAATCCTAGCAACAAATTCACCTTGAATAACTTACGATGCAGTAGCGACTCCATCATTATCTCCTGAAGAGCGTAGAATAATCGGCGTGTAAAAAGACGACGAAAAACCCTCTTGCGACTCTTGCTAGATAGTTTAGCGAATCCACTTATAAAGCTTATAATAAGCACTATAAGCATAAAATGAAACCCTATAGCAAAAGGTAATACAAACCAATTAAAACTCATTACTATGCAATTTGTAAGATGGAGTAGATAATTTTGCGGCTCTCAACATTTGAAGGACACACAAGCTGACATTTTGAGCAGTTAATACAGTTCTTAAGCACGTCGTTGGCTTCAGAGGTTAATCCCCTTCGCCATAATGCAACAACCTCTCTAAAAGAGACTTTCCCCTCGTAAGGCGATGCACAACTGCCCGAGCAACATCCACACTGAATACATTGCGCACTACTCTCAAGCATTGCCTCCCAACGCTTATCGAAATGGGGCAACGAAGCATCTAGCGATACCTGATTGCTCTTTTTGGTAGCGTATCCAAAGTTTATCATACGTTTAGTTCTGAAGCGTTTTAAAATAGTTCAGAATCTCCAGCGAAGTAGAATTTGCCTCAGCAATAGTCTCTTTGATGGTGGTAGATACCAAACTGCTTTTGGGATAAAATAGAGGAGCGTTAACCTCTTTATCACGTTTTTCGTAGCCAGTTAAAAGCACTACGAGGTCAAATGTCCCTGCTAATGGCTTTCGAAGAAGTGTATCTTCGGCTTTAACAAGCAATCTCTTATCAATAGTTTCGGCAATTTCAGAGACTCTTCCACGCACAAAATTTACTTTATGTGTAGCTTGAGCTTCGTAATAGAGCTCTTCAAAACCCTCGTCATACATACGAAGATCCATATAAAAGTTATAGACTTTACTTTGTGGATATCTCTTTTTGATCTCCACAGCCTGCTTAACGCCTACCATGCAACAGATTTTGCTACAGTGTTCGCAGTTAATCTGCCTATCGCGCGATCCAACACAGTGCACAAATGCTACTGAAAAATTATCAGATGTTGCCAGCTTTTTCAAACGACCATCGTCAAACATCTCCTCTAGCTCGGAGGCTGTAATCACACTCTTGAATAGGCCATATCCCAACTCCTCTTTTACGGAGGGATTAAAGAGTTTGAATCCATCGGCCATCACCACTGCCTGCTGATTCTCGAGCACACCTCTATTTGTGATAACACTCCAATCGTTCACGTCACGCTTCAGCGACTGAAATTCAGTTGAGAGTTGTAATAACACATTACTACTTTTAATCTCGGCAATGAGTCTGTTCGTCAAGGTTGAACCTTTTGCATTTAAAGGAAAGATGTTAGCCCAATTGGCAACTTTACCTCCTAGTATTGCCTCTTTCTCTAAAAGGGTAATTGAAAAACCCAGTCCCGATAGTTGGAGCGCCATTTGCATCCCTGCAACACCTCCACCAACAATGGTTATATTTTGTGATTGATTAGTCATATTATATTGAACACAGTTATCATTAGTCCACTGTTAACACCGATGGTTTTAATGGTTTACCCATTGTAACTCCATTAATATCCAAATACTTATCAGATTTATTGTACTTAAATCCGATCTTTTCAAAGAGCGAATCAACCTGCACTTGATGCATCTGTAATCCTAGTTCCCACGGATTAAATCCAAGCATGATAGCAGCCAACTCCTCATGGGTCACAACAGGTATTCCATGTTTATTATCGTCGTAAGTAGTACCCTCCATTTCCGAAAGCGCATATTGCCACTTATCTAAAAACATTGAGCAGCCTGGACAATTAGCCACAATGAGGTCGGGTTTATAGGGTTTCATCGATTCAAACTTACGTTTAGATGCCGAAATGGAGTAACCTCGATTCTCTTTAACAATATAGTGCCTAAACCCAAAACCGCAACACTGACGGCGTTCAGGATAATCTATTGAGCTGCCTCCAAATGCCTCAACCACATGACTTAAAACCTTAGGATATTCAGAACCTCCAATTCCTTTGTCGGGAAAAATCTTAGCATAGTGGCAACCTACATGATCTACCACCTGTAATGGCTTGCCAGTGTGAATATTAACCAATTTGTAGGGCGCAATTTTTGCAATTTTTTCGGCATATTTATATATCAAGTCCGAAACATGCACAATATGAGTAGGAATTTCGAACTCTCTTTGAGTTGCTTTCCATAACATCTCTCTCGCCTGTTTTAATAGATGCGGATGGTGCTCCCACGCCTCAATAACTTCTAAATAGAGCCCAAAAGAGGTCACACATGAAACCGCCAAATGCTTATAGCCACGCTCGGTCATTAAAGCAAATTGACGTGCAATGATTGTCATCGTTGTTTCAAATGGAACCAAATCGGTGTGATATCCAATGCCCGAACAAGAGGAGTGACGGGCATCGTCGTAAAAGTCGAGCTTCAAATTATTACGCACAATTTTCAAAAAGGCCTCTTCAGCACCAGGAAAGAAGGTCTGTCTAATGCAGCTTCTTACATAATAGTAGTGATCATCAGGAATCTCCTTTTGATGATTCTCCCACTTTTTTACTTCAATTGCCATCTGAAAGATTCATTGTGCTCTCAGCTTGATCGGCTGGTTTGCTGGTTAAGAAATCAGATTCATCAATCATCTTCATAAATTGATATCCTCCCGTAACTTCGAAAATTCGATCCAGCTCTCCCATATCATCTGTAGAGAGGTTGCGCAAAGCGCCTGATCCTACTTTTCCATATCCAGTATCGAGTTTCTCTAGCAATGGCTTTCGATTTGTGTGGACCCACTGCCATATTGGCCCTTGTTCAGGGTGATAGGTGGGCTCAACAAGATCGACACTAACGCAATAGCCCGTATTTACTAGGTTTTTACCAATTAAATTGAGTAAAAGTTTTTGTTGGCGACCAAGTTCTGATCTGTCAAAAAATCCTAATAAGGTACTTGCTTTTCGTAATGCCATTATGAGTAAGCCTGGCGTATTACCTCTAGGGCAACGCGTTTTGCACGACATGCACATGCCACACTGCCAAATTGTATCGCTTGATAGTAGCTCTTCTAACGTCTGCTCGTCGTTTCGTTCAACCAATGTGCACACCAAACGTGGATCGTATGGATAGTAGGCAGCTGCCGGACATATTGCCGAACATTTACCACAACCCATGCACGAATTTAATGCCTCATGGTAACGAAAATCTTGACGGAGTAAATCCGAAATTTTCCCCATAGTTATTCATTTGCAGTGCAAATATAGGGATATTTCGGGTTTGATTATGAATAAAAAGGATGTTATTAAACAATATTAAACGACGTTGCGGCAGAGTGATTAATTGGAGTAATGCTCTAACATTTAACACTCTCTGCTCTTGTCAAAACTTTATTCCCATTACGATAACATCATCCACCTGATCAAGATCCCCTTTCCAGTCATAAAAATTTTTCTCAACTATCTCAAGTTGCTCCGACATTGGAAGATGCATTATTCCTTGGAGTAGATTCTTAAAGCCAACGGTCATGAATTTTTTGCCCTGTGGTCCACCAAATTGGTCTGTATAACCATCAGAGAAAAGATATATTATATCTCCATGTTTATAAGTATATTCTTCAAAGGTAAACTCCTTTTCAAATTCCTTATCTTGATACTCTCCGATGCTTCTGCGTGTACCATTAAAAATCACGAACTCATTATTCAAATATAGATAAACGGGACGTCTGGCAGCCGAGACGCGTATTTTTTTCTCTGCAAACGCTATCTCAACAATTGAAATATCCATTCCATCTTTAGACTGGTCATCACCTCCTTGACCTTGATGAAGTAAAATTTTTAACTTCTTATCTAAACGGAGCAAAATCTTTGCTGGGCTTTCGGCATCCTTTCGTTTGAAGATGTCGGTTAAAAGAGTACTTCCAATCATCGACATAAATGCTCCAGGAACCCCATGCCCCGTGCAATCAACACAACAGATATAAAACTTGCCCTCTTTGTGGTTAAACCAATAAAAATCGCCACTTACAATATCGCGTGGAGCAAAAAAGACAAACGAGTCAGAAAACCATTCGTTTAAGTTTCCAATTGGAGGTAAAATGCTCGATTGAATACGTTTAGCATAATTTATACTATCAGTGATATCTTGGTTTTTACGCTCAATCTCTGTTTTTTGATGACGCAGAAGTACTGTTTGATTCGCCACTTCGGATTCAAGTACCCGTTTTGCCTCGCGTAATCGTTGTTCACGATATTTGATGAGCATATAAATTAGATAAGCAAAAAGGGAGGCCATCAACAGATAGAACCAGCTTTGCTTCCATAACGGAGGCTCAATATTTAATGTTAGAGAGAGATTTGTTTTGGACCTAACACCATCGGCATTAACAGCTGTTACTCGTAATTCATACTGACCATCAGGCAAAAAATCGAACTCTCTGTAGCCACTACTACCTAGATCGATCCATTGCGCAGACTCATAATCATCATTTTTAATAAGCTGATACTGATATGTTACACCCCTAGGATTTTTGAAGCTAATACCTATGAAATCAAATCGAAACTGATACTTACTTTTACGATAGGGATAGGGAAGCGTTATTGATTCGGTGATTGGATACGATTTGCCCGATATTTTAATACTACTAAAATTTAGTCTCGGAGGAACTAAATTTTTCTTATCTAATTCGGGGAAATATTTTACAACCCCTTCGCTCGATGCAAACCAGAGATGCTTTTCATGATCTTGCCAAATATTGTAAAAATCGCCACTCATTCGATGTTCGCCACCATAGATCTTAATCTGCATAGTGTTAACATCGATAGAGCTAATTCCAGGCCAATGCGACACCCAAAGACGGTTGTTTTTATCGCAATTAATACTGTAGCAGTAGTTCTTTGCTAACCCCTCATTCGTTGTGACTTCGTAAACGCCATTTTCATCATAACGAACAACCCCTTTCCCAATCGTTGCAAGCCACAATATACCGTTCAAATCCTCAACCAATCCGGCAACATTAACAGGTGTTTGAAAAATCATATGTTTTTCAATTATCCCCTCACTAGTTATTTTGCAAACACCACTATTTTTAGGACCAATCCAAATGTTTTTCTTAGAATCGGCATACACAAAATTGATGTTATTATGAGGTAGCCCATTCAACGTATTAAACAATTCTACCGTATTCCTTTTAATGTCAATAACATAAAGACCTCCCATTGTTGCAAGCAGAACCGAGTCGCCGGAGATCTTAATATCATTTACTTTCTTTCCTGGGGCATCATTACAATAGCTATAAGGGCGAAAACGAATCTCTTTTGATTTTCTAAAATAGACTCCAAAATCGAATGTTGATACCCAAAGATTCCCCTCCCTATCTTCAACAAAACCACTAATTTTATCATTAGGTACTCCCATTGCTTTATCATAATACTCATGATTTAAGAAGCAGTAAGGATCACTCTTTAAAAGACCATTCTCTAATCCCATCCACAACTCTTCTCTCCCGGCGTAAACGGCAAGCACCTTATTTTGCTTGAAACCGATATCTTCAAGCGAATAAAAGATAAAAGAGCCATCAATCAACGATGAAATACCCCCACCATAGGTGCCAAACCAATAGTTTCCCTCGACATCACAGAGTATATCCTTGATGTAATTATTATTCAAACCATTGGCAGTCGAAAAGTTGAGCGATTTAACAAAATTACCCTGCTCTTTATCGTAAAAGAGTTTTATAACTCCGTCTCCCCACGTGGCTAAAAGCAAATCACCATTATCCTCTTCAACAAGCGACTGAATATTTTCATTACGGATATTTAGTTGAAGACACATCTTTTGATCAGAAACCTGCGTGGCGCTTCCATTTGCAGAATTATAAAGGTAAAATCCGGCCTCTTCAGTTGCAATCCAATATTCTGTTTTACTTGATTTACGCGGAACGATACGATTTATCTTTGATGCTGGAATGCCCTTCACCTCTGACATCGAACTAATTTGGTTATCTTTTATTTTTAATTGATACAACCCACTGTTAGTACCCACCAATAGTTCATTCTCTTTTTGAGTCTCAATATCTGTTAAAATAAAATCCTGAAGTTCTGCGTAACCACTAAAATCGGTAATAACTTTTTGGTCATTAACTCTGGCAATCCCACCATTTTGCATCAAAACCCACATTCCTCTTCTACCATAAGGAGTGAAATCGCTTATCGAGTTTGATGATAGTGGATTGATATACAAATTTGTTATGGAATCACCAATAATTGATACAATTCCATTGTTAAGTCCCACCCAAACAGCGCCGTCATTAGCTAATTTAATGGTACGTACAAATTCATCGGTAATTGAGTCGGCAAGATTTACCTTGTGAAACTCTACTCCATCGTATTTGACTACGCCTTCACCTGTGCCAATCCACAAATAGCCGTTCTTTGCCTCGGCAAGTGTATAGACAAAATTTTGTGGGAGTCCAACACTAGAATCGTAGGTCTTAAAGTCAAATGACTGACCATAAGACTCCTGCACGATGAATGTAGTGACACCAATATAAAGGGCAAAAGTAAAAACAAGAGTCCTGAAAGTCATATATTTTAGCAATAAAATGCAACTATTTCTTAGGCTTTATGCTAATTGTATATTTATACTTCGGAATACCTCCAATTGGAATACTATAAAATGGAAGAGCAGTACCATATTGGTTTTGAAGATAGATAACAACATTGTTATTTTTGATCTTCTCTCTCTTATTCTTGATCAATTGAATATCGTATGAGGTGTTTTTTTCTGCTTCAACCACACGGTGTTGACTTGTAGCCCAGTCGTTGTTTAATGATGTCTTCATCACCTCCCCGTTTTTAGCCACCGAGATAATACGAATAGTTCCATCGTAATCCCAATCAAAATTACCTTGACGAAGTGTTATCACCTTGTCATCGATGTAGGGATAGATATGCGACACCTCATTTTGATCTTCATGCATACGGAACTTATACTTAAAATAGAAGGCATTAGCACCCTCCACTGGTTGATTGGCCGAAGCAGAGGTCGATAAAAAGAGGCGATATAAGTTACCATCATCACCAGCGGTACCCTCTATCATTATTTTGAAAACGCAACCACCATATTCGGGTAAAAATTCACCTTCACTTGGGTTGAATGGTCCAAATGTGAACCACTGTTTATCCATCTTAGAGTTCTCAGTAAACACTTTCGTGTTCAACAAATTCCCACTCTTATAATTACCCACTAGCTTAACTTTTCGCGCATCTTCAGAACACGCACCTTTGCCTCCATAAACCGAAAAAGTTGTCTTGGTGTCCCATGGACCATGAATTTCGTCAATTTCGCCGCCACAATCAGGGTCGTAAACTCTTATGTAGATAGGTTTGCTGTAATCTTTTGGAACAGAGAAGAAAATAATTTGAGTAAAATCATCATCTCCCCACTCTTTCGAAGTCTCTTTTCCAAAAGTTTGCAAATAGGGGATATTCTCATCCACCGCAGGAACAGGCTGACCATACGACGCCATTAGTGTAATGGCAAAAAATAATAAAAGCAGATAGTTACGCATAACTCTATTAATAAAATTATTCAACAACAATTAAGCGAGTACTCGCCATTCGATCATTTGGGTTTTCACGAGAAACCACCCCACAAAGAACCGTATAGGTTCCTCTCTTTGTAAACGTGAAATTAACCTTCGATCCAATTCTCTTATCTTTATTGTCGAAGACCCAAAAATAGTCCTTCGGCACTAAATTTCCTAATTTGGAGTTTGTAGCATCAAACTCTACTGACTGCCCCACTTTAACGGTATCTGGACATGTGATAAAAACCTGCTCGGTGTAATTAAGCGGTAAATCGTAATTAGCCACAGAGTAGAGCTCTTCGTGCGTTACAGCATCTACCACATTTAAAAACACTTTATACAATCCTGGCCCAACAAAACAGTGCTCTACACTTAACCCCTTGGCCGTCCCACCATCACCAAAATTCCAAATGTATGTTTGAGTGGCAGCTGAAATGGAATCGACACTGGTCTCTTCAAAACCAAAGCAGAACGTGTCAATAATCTGAGGTTGAGCGTTTTCAAATTCTGGGAAAACATACTCAAAATGATAAATGTCATCTCCATTTCCTCTGTTACTTGAGATGTAGCCATCGCGTTCATCCGTTGAAATATAGCAGCTAAAATCATCTTGAGGTGAATTTATGGGAGCCTCTAATAATTTGGGTTTTCCCCATCCATTATCAATCTGAGAGACCCAAATGTCCATTCCTCCATACCCATCACTTCGCATAGACGAAAAATAGAGTTTAGTACTTCCAACAAAAAAGGGAAATAACTCATTTTCACTGCTGTTGATGGGCTTCCCAATATTTACAGGCTCACTCCATCCGCCCATCAGTTGACGCTCGGCAATATAAATATCAAATTGTCCCTCACCTCCTGGCATATCCGATGCAAACGCTAAAAACTTACCATTATCCGATAGAGCAGGATGAATAAGATTATTCAACTTCTTAGTTCCTAAAACCAATGGCTTAAGGCGGCTCCATTTTCCGCTCAAATTCCTTTCAGAGAAATAGAGACCATAAGTATTTCCTCTTTTCCCATTAGAATTTTTCACCTCTTCGCTTACATTTTGGCAAACAACCATATAATTACCATCCTTTGTTACCGAAGCAGATCCAACATTAAAACGGCCACTTTCATCTTTCAGAAAGAGCTTAGGATTACCTTTGGGTACACCATTCTTCAGATCAACTTTATAGAGCTTGTAGATATAATCTCCATCGGAATTAAAGAAGTTTTTAAAGGTAGAGAGTTTCTGATTTGACGAGAAAATTAAACTCGAATCAATCAAAAGAGGAGCAATATTTGAGTTCGCGTATTTATTAACAGGTAATCTATTAACCTTAATTCCTTGTCCTTGAGCATTTAGCGACAAAACAGCTAAAAGCATGATAAAGAAGATTTTATATACAATTATTCTCTTTTTCATAACTCAACAACTAAAAGAATTTAGGATTAGATGACTTTATTTTATGCCCAAAATCGTACTGTAAAGAGATTTCGTGCGAGCCACTCCCAAAGGTAGCTAAATCTCCAATAGGATAATCAAAACTATACCCAATTTTTAACGACGATATTGGCTGAATAGCGAACATCGCAACAATCTCACCTACAGAACGATAGGCAAAAGTTGTCCAAATAAAACTATTGTAAATAGCTGTTACACCACCATCAACAACCACACTTTTAGTTGGATTTAAGATTGCTAAAGCAGAAGGTTGAAGATGAAACTTATCGGCCAATTGGAACATATATCCGCCCGAAATAAGATAGTTCACCTTCCCCAAATCAAGCTCCCCTTCGCCACTATTATCAGGATTATAGTAATAAAATGAGGGAACAGATAATGAAGTATAAAAATTACGACCATACCACCCTAATCCACCACCCAAGGCCAGTCCTGAAGTAGTTTCATTATTTGCTAGTAATGGATCACCCTCGCTAATAGTTGTAACCTCTTGATAGTTAGAAGAGCCCATATAAACTCCCCCATCTAATCCAAAAGCTAAAAGAGAACCCTCCGTAACATTTAATCTATAACTCACCGACGCGGTTGCTCTTGTCTGATCAAAAATGGCAATCTTACTACTATTCAACTTCAAACCTAGTGCAAAATGGTTATTCTTCAAGGGTGAATGTAGTGCTACAATTTGCTGAGTAGGAGCCTCTTCAACGCCTGTCCACTGCTGCTTATAGGCACCATAAACAGTAAAACAGTTTCGAGAACCGCCGAATGCGGGGTTTATAGCATATTGATTATGAATGTATTGTGAAATAACAATCTCCTCTTGTGCAATTAGAGTTGCCGAGAGGAGTAGCAGAAAAGATAGTAGATGATATCTGACCTTATTCATTATTCTCTTTTAATAATTAAGTAGCTTTTAACCGATTCAATTCCATCACCGCTAAAAAGATAATAATAAGCACCTGATGGAAGCTCCTTTCCCGAATCATCTTTACCATTCCATGTATTATCGTAATCCTTTTGGGAATAGAGCAATCGACCATTCACATCGAAAATCTTTAACTCATTATTTTTAACTGGTTGATTTAATAGTCCAAATATTTCAAAAGTATCATTAATTCCGTCTCCATTAGGAGTGAAAGCATTGCTATAGGTAAATCCCTTAACCTCTATTGATACAAAAGCTGTATCCGACAGACAGACCCCATTCTCTACCACCCAACGAAACTCTGTTTTACCAATTGGTAACCCGTTAGCCTTAGTCTTAGGATCATTTTCAGAAACGAAGCTAATACCATTTTGTTCTGTAAACCATGTGCCAAAACCATACTCAGGGATCAGAGCATCTAACCGAGCCTCTTTAAATTGACCTGACTCAATAAATAATCGTTGAAAAGAGCCAGCATCGGCAACTGGTGATTTAAAGAATTCACCAACTAACATTGAATCATTTTCAATGCACCCCTTATTATCAACTACCCAAGCTATATCATAAGCTCCGTAATCATTAGCCGTAAATAATGTGTTGGCAGAGTTTGGATTTTCAAAGACACCAGCCCCTTCCCAATGCCCTACGCCTTTATCTGTGGAGGCCGAAAGTTCAATTGTTTTACCACAAACGGCCTGATCAACGCCCGCTATGGGATGAGGCAACAGGTCAATCGCATGTGCTAATCCAACACGATCTTCCTGTGGCGTAATGCAATCATTTTTATCCTTTATGGCTCCAATGGAATATGTTTGATTGCCATTGGCCTGAACACTACTTGCATAAACAGATGAGTTAACAATAAGCTCTTCCAAAAGAGTTGTTCCATCACTTAGTCGGACATAAATAGGGTAATTGCCTGATGATGCAATAGAAATTGGCACTTGCCCCGACACACAAATCTCCTGAACACCCGAGAGCTCAGCCTTTGCATGCCCTTTAAAATGGTACATCACCGAGTCTGAGTTACTACAAGTACCCGCAATCTCTTTAAGTTTTAACTTATAATCGCCCTCGGCAG
>JAGPHP010000050.1 GCA_018055415.1 Breznakibacter sp.
CTTTCTTTAAAGAGCTCTACACCCCATCGGGCGAAATAAATGAAAATATCAAAGCTCAAAAATCAATTCATTTTCTGATCGGATCAAACTACTTCTTTAAAGTTTCTGATCGACCATTCAAATTCACAACAGAACTCTACTACAAGCATTTAACAGACATTATCCCCTACAATGTGGACAACGTTCGTGTTAAATATCTAGGTTATAATAACGCCAAAGGGTATGCCGCAGGATTAGATATGAAGCTCAATGGAGAGCTTGTCCCGGGTCTCGAATCATGGGCAACACTTTCGTTTATGAAAACCGAGGAAGATATTCTAAACGACTCAATCGTGACTAAAAACAGCGATGGATCAACCTCCGTTAGCTATCCAGGCTACATTCCTCGCCCATCAGATCAACGAGTAAATTTCTCTCTCTTTTTTCAAGATTATTTACCTAAATACCCCTCATTTAAAGTTCATCTAAATCTCATATTTGGCACAGGTTTACCATTTGGCCCACCCGATTCGCCTCGTTACAAAGCAACTCTGCGCATGCCACCCTATCGACGCGTTGATATAGGCTTTTCAAAAGAGCTTACTGGTAGCCAAAACCACCCAGATAAAGTATGGGGACCCGTTAAAAAGCTCTGGCTGGGAGTCGATGTTTTTAACCTCTTAAACATCAGCAACACCATATCATACTATTGGGTTACCGATATCCGTTCTAACCAATATGCTGTTCCCAATTACATGACCTCACGTAGAGTTAATGTAAAAATTGTAGCTAACTTTTAATTGGGTGAACATAAGCAAAGGTAAGAATTCAAATATTAACCACTCATTGTTCAAGATAACACATAAAAAAAGGGACAAGTCGCAACTTGTCCCTACAAGAGAAATAACTATTAATTTATCGTGATCTCTAAAACCACTTTATTTTTCTAAACAACACAACACCTACAGCCGAAAGCAAAAGCGAACCTAACAAAATTCCAGGCATTGCCCAATGAGAGTTCTCCCAAAAATTAGGCACATTCATCCCAAAAACACTGGCTATTAAGGTAGGTATCATTAAGATAATGGACACTAGCGTTAAGTGCTTCATGACTACGTTCAAGTTATTAGATATAACTGAAGCAAAAGCATCCATCATTCCACTCTGTATGTCAGAATAGATTTGCGCCATCTCCAAAGCCTGCTTATTCTCAATAATAGCATCCTCGAGCAGATCCTCATTTATCTCTGTAGTGATTTTCCTTGAATTTTTAAGCTTCGCAAGCACAATTTCATTGGCCTTAATAGAGGTGATAAAATAGACCAAACACTTCTCCATTTTAAGAAGCTTTGTTAGCTCCTCGTTTCGGATAGAGCGCTCTAAATCCTCCTCTAAAGCATTTGTCATCTGATTAATTTGACTCAAATAGCGCAAATAAAGAGTACCTGTTCGTAGTGATAAACGCAAGATAAAGTTGATATTATCGGTAATCTCCCTATACTGCTCTCTTAGTTGCGATGGTTGAGCAATGGGCAACACCTCATTGGGCTGCAAACAGAGGGTTATTGTAAAATCATTGGTTATAAATATACCTAGTGGCATCGTACTAAAAGGTACTACATTATTAGGTACTTCAATCGGGATACGTAGAATAACTAAAGTCCAAAGATCATCAATCTCAAGACGCGGACGCTCATCGATATCGAGCGTATCATTAATTAAATCACTCGGTAAACCAAACTCCTCTGTTAGTTGCAATTTCTCCTCTTCTGTAGGGTTTACAACATTTACCCAACATCCATTCTGAGTCTTAGGTACCTCAATGTAACCACCAAAGGTTTTGAAAATTTTTATCATGACAATAGCTTCTTACAAACTCTGTAAGAAGAAACAAGAAGAGCCCTCTACAGAGTAGTTAATAAAATAAATCTGTTTAAACTAGGGCCTTCGTCCATCACGTTAATTTTTAAAAGTGCGCAAAGGTAGTTTTAATATTAACTTACAGCATTAATTTTTGGAATTAATTGATGAAAGAATGTATAAGGCTACAAATCATGTTAGAAGTGTTTAAAATATAACAATATTTATCTCATATATTAAATATTTTCAATTTTTAGCATAACACATTGTAATTTCACAATTGTCTATATACACATCATTTTATCTCTTCTCAACTCCATTTTTTTTGTATTTTTGTCAACTTAATCATTTAAAAACAAAAAGAGGAGTAATTTTATGTCGCAAGATGACACGTATCAGTTAATTCTACAATTACGTAACGATTTGCATCGGCACAATTACAATTACTATGTACTCAATAAGCCCACAATTTCGGATCTAGAGTTTGATCAACTTCTAAAAATGCTTGCCAAACTAGAAGAGGAGAATCCGCAATTTTCAGCCCCTAACAGTCCTACACAGCGTGTTGGATCTGATATTACTAGTGAATTTGAGCAAGTAGCTCATAGTTATCCTATGATGTCGCTTGGTAACACATACTCCCCTTCAGAGATTGCAGATTTCGATCAACGCGTAAAAAAACAACTTGGTTCTGAGCAGGTAGAGTACCTTTGCGAGCTAAAATATGATGGTACAGCCATCTCACTAACCTATAGAAACGGACAACTTTTAAGAGCTGTCACACGCGGCGATGGTACCAAAGGAGATGATGTTACGGTAAATATTCGCACAATCAAATCTATTCCACTTCTTTTACACGGATCAAATATTCCTGATGAATTTGAGATTAGAGGAGAGATATTTTTACCGCGTGCTGGCTTTGATCAGATGAATCAAGAACGCATCGAGGCTGGCGAACAACCCTTTGCCAATCCGCGTAATGCCGCCGCAGGCTCTATTAAACTTCTCAATAGCAACGTTGTAGCAAAACGCCCTCTCGATTGCTACCTCTACAACCTCTTTTGCCCAAAAATGCCTGCTAATAACCACTCTGAGATTATGGAGTTGGCACATCAATGGGGATTTAAAACATCACCTCACCAAGCAATTTGCAAAAATAGTGATGAGATATTATCCTTCATAAATCACTGGGACAGAGAACGTTTCAATCTCCCATTTGATATCGACGGGATCGTTATAAAAGTTAACAACATTGCTCAACAAGAAGAGCTTGGCTACACGGCCAAATCACCTCGTTGGGCCATATCCTATAAATTTAAAGCCGAACAGGCCTGCTCTCAACTACTCTCGGTAACATACCAAGTTGGTCGCACGGGTGCCATAACGCCTGTTGCAAACCTAAAACCGGTTCAGTTAGCAGGAACCGTTGTAAAACGCGCATCGCTGCATAATGCCGATATCATTAAAGGGCTCGACCTCCATACAGACGACTATGTTTATGTTGAAAAAGGGGGCGAAATAATTCCTAAAATTGTAGGGGTCGATCTCTCGCAACGTAGCATTTTTGCTGCACCTATCGAGTTTATATCAAATTGTCCCGATTGCAACTCCGAATTGGTTAAATTGGAGGGCGAAGCGGCACACTATTGTCCTAATAGCGATGGTTGTCCACAGCAAATTAAGGGGAAGATAGAGCACTTCATTGGTCGTAAAGCCATGAATATCGACGGGCTAGGTAGCGAAACAATTGATCTTCTCTACTCTATGGGATTGGTGAAAGATATCTCCGACCTATATACCCTAAAAGCCTCTTCTTTAGCTAAATTGGAGCGTTTAGGCGAAAAATCGGCAACTAATATCATTAAAGGGATAAACCAATCGAAGGAAATTCCATTTAGCAAAGTTATATTTGCGCTCGGTATTAGATATGTGGGTGAAACGACAGCCAAAACATTGGCCGCTACATTTACCTCAATAGATGCCTTAAAAGCAGCTACTTACAACGAGCTAATTACCGTAAATGAAATTGGTGACCGCATCGCTAAGAGTATAATAGACTACTTTAGCGTGGCACAACATCTCTTAATAATTGAAAAACTAAGAGTCAATGGTGTTCAAATGGAGCGACAAGGCGGTGAAATAACCCTTTCCGGCAACAAATGCGAAGGTTATTCGTTTGTTATCAGCGGAAAATTTTACACCATCTCTCGTGAGGAGCTAAAAGAGTATATCGAATCACAAGGTGGACGCAACTTAAGTGCTGTCTCTGATAAGACAAACTATTTAGTTGCCGGCGATAATATGGGGCCAAGCAAACTTGAAAAAGCTCAAAAACTTGGTATCAAAATAATATCAGAGCAAGAGTTTATCTCACAATTTATGGAGGATTAGATTATGATGTTCAGAAAATTAAGAAAGAAAATTGGCAAATATATTCTTGATCGTAAACTACACAAACGACATAGAGAGATGCGCTCCATTGCTCTAAAAGATGCTAAATCAATAGGAATCATCTTTAATAGCAAGGACAATTTATCTCTTAAAATAGCCAAAGAGTTCCAACAACAGTATCTAGCAAAAGGGGTAAATGTTGATATTTTGGGATTTCATCACAAACGAAAGACCGAAGAGACGCATATAAGCACAGAGATTTCAAATTTTGTTAATAGTAAGGATTTCAACTACTTCTATCAACCAAAAACGGAAAGCATCTTAAAGTTTATTGAGAAACCTTACGATATTTTAATAGTCTTCTATCCTAAAGATCATTTTCAAATACGCGTACTTTCATGCTTAAGCATGGCAAAGTTCAAAGTTGGAAATGGTAAACTCAACCACCACTCTTTTGATCTTTCTATTGAGTGTGAACCTACAAATGTAGAGGAGATGTTTACCAGTGCTACTCATTATCTATCTAAAATTACAACATCAAAAGAATAATAGGCTTAAAACTATATGAGTTACAATAGATTTAAAGGTACAGGCGTAGCCATGATAACGCCATTTAAAGCAGACAAAAGTGTTGATTTTCGTGCTTTTGAGAACCTTATTGAGAGCTTAATCCGTAATCAGGTAGATTATCTACTAGTAATGGGAACCACAGCCGAATCGGTTACGCTTAGCGAAGAGGAGAAAAACGAAATTATCGAAACAGCCATAAGAGTTAATGCAGGCAGGGTTCCGCTTATGCTTGGACTTGGTGGCAACTGTACCGAAAACGTTGTTAAAGCAATAAAAAAGCAAAACTTTGATGGTATTGATGCCATCTTATCAGTAACTCCCTATTACAACAAGCCCAACCAAGAGGGACTATATCTTCACTACAGCGAAATAGCCAAAGCTAGCCCCGTTCCAGTGATGCTCTATAATGTACCGGGTCGAACTGGTATTAATATGAAATCTGAAACGGTTCTACGGTTGGCACAAGAGCACAAAAATATCTTTGGAATAAAAGAGGCTTCTGGCGATATTATCCAAATCATGGATCTTATTAAAAATCGACCTAATGGATTCTTAGTCGTTTCGGGAGATGATGCAATCACTTTCCCACTAGTAACATTGGGCGGCGATGGCGTAATTTCGGTTATTGCAAATGCCTTTCCAAAAGAGTTTAGCCAAATGGTAAGGGACGTTCTAAATGGAGATTTAGACAAATCCAAAGCCATGCATTTCCGATATACAGATATCATCAAGAATCTCTTTATCGAAGGAAATCCTGCTGGAATCAAGGCTCTTCTTAATATTCAAAATATGATTGAGAACGAGCTCAGATTGCCGCTTGTTCCTGTTTCAACTCCGACATATTTGCAATTAAAAGAGCAAGTAAACGAAGTTTATAGATAGAGAACAATTTTTGGCATATATTTTGTTTCCGTTGAGCGATAATTTAAATAAAGATAAAACATGAAAACAATTACTACAATTGCACTCCTATTAACTCTATCACTCGGCTCTTGTGTTTCACACAAAGTGGAACGTGTTGATGTAAATGAACAAATTGATCTTAGCGGAAGCTGGAACGACACAGACTCTCGAATGGTGGCTGAAGAGATGGTTAATCAAATTCTTACAGGTGGCTGGCTAACAGATTTTACAAGCAAAAACCCTGGCAAGAAACCTGTCGTTGTAGTAGGTATCATCTATAATAAATCACACGAACACATCAACTCAGACACTTATATTAAAGACGTTGAAAAAGCATTCATCAATAGCGGAAAAGTGCGTGTTGCTCAAGCAGGTGAAAAAAGAGAAGAGTTAAGACGCGAACGAGCTGGCCAGCAAGAGTATGCCTCGGCCGAAACAACCAAAAGTTGGGGTAAAGAGCTTGGTGCCGACTTCCTTTTAACAGGTGATATTAACTCTATCATTGATCAATACAAGAAAGAAAAGGTCGTATTTTATCAAGTTAACCTAAACCTTAGTGATATCGAAACCAATGAGGTTATATGGGTTGGAGATAAGAAACTAAAAAAATATATCAATAATTAGAAGGTAATATACACAATAATACGCCACACTCGCTCTCGTTAAGATTGATAGTGTGGCGTTTTTCAGATACTCTCTACCCCAAGCAATACCCTACAATAATTTCGAGAGTAAAAGCCGTATGTGCGTGCTTACATTAAGCTATAGACTACTTACATGAAAATATCGAAACTCATCCTTGCCGTATTCGTCACACTCTCTTTTATAGGATGTGCAACTTATTACCAAAAGAGTATTCAATTTCAAAAACTCTTTTTCAATGGAGATTTTGAGTTAGCAGACAAGGCACTAAGTTCTAACAAAAAGGGTGAAACGGGAATCAACAGACTCCTCTACTTTTGCAACAGAGGTACCACAAAATTTATGCTTGGTGAATTTGAAGAGAGTAACGCCTACTTTAATAAAGCAGACAGCTACATTGACACCTACAGTGCCGATTATGCCTCCGAAGCTTTGGCTTTAATTGCCAACCCGATGCTCAAACCCTATAAAGCAGAAGATTTTGAATCGGTTACCATCCACTTCTACAAAGCGCTTAACTACATCAATCTAAACAACTACGAAGATGCTATTGTGGAGTGCCGAAGGGTTGAATTGGTACTTCGCAAAATGTCTGAAAAATATAAGCAAGAGGGAAAACACTATCGTAGAGATGCATTTGCACACAATTTGATGGGCATAATCTACGATGCAGCGGGTAATACAAACAACGCCTTCATTGCCTACAGAAACGCAGTAACCATATACGAGGAAGATTACATTCCGCTTTTCAACACACAAATACCAACACAACTCAAAAAAGACCTTATTCGCACAGCCAACAAGATGGGATTTGGAAGTGAACAAGAGTTCTTTGAACGTAAGTTTGGAATCACCTACAACCCTGAAGAAGATGCTGATAAAGGCTCACTAATATCCTTTTGGCTTAATGGACAGGGACCTATCAAAGCGGAGTGGAGTATCATGCTCTCAAATATAGGAACATCAATGGGTTTTGTAACTTTTGCTAACGAGGAGATGGGATTCTCTTTTCCAATCTACATCGGCAACTACAACTCAAGTACTCAGGAAGATTTAAAGTCACTCTCCTTTATTCGAATGGCCTTTCCAAAATACGTTGAACGTCCGCAATTTTACACACAAGCATCACTTCGATACAACAATGAAGAGTTCCCCTTCGAGATGGGCGAAAACTTCAACAACATAGCCTTTCAATCGCTCAAAGATAGAATGTGGAGAGAGATATCAAACTCCATAGCTCGTGTTGCCCTTAAAAAAGCAATGGAAAGCGCCACTCGCAGTCAAAATGAATATTTAGGAGCTGCACTCAGTATTACTAATATGCTCACCGAAAGAGCGGATACTCGTAACTGGCAAACACTACCCTACTCCATCAATTATAATAGAATATTTCTTGAAGAAGGTGAATACACCCTCCAATTCTCGCCAATAAAAGATGGTAATTTCACAAACACAAAAGAGCACCAATGCACCATAAAGAAAGGGCGAACATCATTTGCCACCTTTATGAATTTGGAATCAAACTACGCGCCCAAAGAGAGCTATTAAATGATGGTTGACGAGATATTCAAATGATCATTTCTGGATAAAATAGCGAAACGCCAAACACGGCCGTCTCGACTAAATCACCTCAACACCTTCAATCTTCACCAACTGACCTAACAACAATTCGGAGTCACGTTCTCGAATTGCTAAGATAAATTTGCATCTATTTCCATACTCTTGAGATATAATTCGACACCCGCTATCTTTTAAAAGTCGCATCACGTCATTCATTAGCAGATAATCAAACTCAAAAACAATCTGCTTCTCAACAACTTTTTCAATAATTGAAGCGTTCTCAATGGCATCTAAGGCCGATAGTTTATAAGCATTTATCAAGCCGCTTACGCCGAGCTTTGTACCCCCAAAATAGCGAACAACAATTATAAGAACATTCGTTATTCCTCTTGAACGAATTTGCCCTCGAATAGGCTTCCCTGCGGTTCCAGAGGGCTCTCCATCGTCATTCTCTCTATATTTATCCCCATCAACACCCAATTGGTACGCATAACAGTGGTGGCGTGCATCGTGAAACCTTTTCTTAAAGTCTGCCACATGGCTTAATGCCTCCTCTTCACTTGCAATTTCAAAGATGGTAGCCAAGAATTTGCTCCCCTTCTCCTTATACACCCCTTCGGCTGATGATGCGACTGTTAAATAAGAGTCCTTCATGACTATTTGCCAATACGCGCCTTATAAACTAACTCTAATGCTCTTACAAGAACAGAACGAGAAGTTGCTACATTTAAACGCATAAAACCCACTCCGTCTTCGCCAAATGACGTGCCATCATTGAGTCCAACACCAGCCTCGTGAGTTAAAAAATGCTTTAACTCATTTTGTGTCATCTTCCAAGCCGAAAAATCAATCCACATTAAATAGGTGGCTTCAGGTTTCCATATTTTCACCTCTGGCATCTTACTTGCAAAAAACTCAAGAACAAAATTGATATTATCCTCAATATAGGAATGCAACTGTGTTAACCACTCTTCGCCATTGCTATAGGCAACTTCACAAGCAATATTACCAAATAAATTACCCATATGAATCTGCAAACAATTGATTTTTTTGCGCAATTCATTAAGCAGTTGTCGATTCTCCGATTGTATAAAAGAGGTTGATAAACCTGCAATATTGAAGGTTTTGCTGGGAGCCATGCAGGTAACTGTAATCTGTGCCAACTCTTTAGAGAGCGATGCAAACGGAATATGCTTGTTTCCAAACAGTAACAAATCGGCATGTATCTCATCAGAAATAACAACGATATTGTACTTCAAACAGAGTGCACCTAATCGCAGTAACTCATCACGATTCCAAGCTCGTCCAACAGGATTATGAGGATTGCAAAACAGGAATAGTTTACACTCAGGACGCGCAAATTGCTTCTCTAGAAGATCAAAATCAATCTCATAACGGCCATTCACATTAATAAGTGTATTCTTTACTAGTTTACGCTCATTATCATTTACAACCGAATAAAATGGAGGATAGATAGGAGTCTGAATCACCACTTCATCGCCTGGATTTGTAAAAGATAGAATTGAAACCACTAAAGAGGGGACAACGCCTGGAGCAAAGATAATGGAAGAGGGTTCTACGTGCCATTGATGCCATTTGTTTAACCATCTTGCTACAGACTCTTCAAAACTACTTGTTCGGATAGAATAACCCATTATTGGATGATTTGCACGCTCTTTTATTGCATCTAAAACCTCTTTTGGAGCTTCAAAGTCCATATCGGCAACCCACAACGGAATTACATCACCATTTCCAAAAATCTTTTCGCGCAGATCTAGTTTATAAGCTTTGGTTCCACGGCGATCAATTTCTTTATCAAAATTATATTTCATACTATTGAAGTAAAAAAAAGGGGCCTATTAAAGCCCCTTCTAAATATTTTAAATAACTATTAGTTTGGAATCGTAAAAAGAATCTCTTCAACTACGCTCTTTCCTGCACTATCTTTCACTTCTAGTTTCAACTTATAATTACCAGCTTTCGCAGTTGCAGGAATTGGAGAAAACAACGATTCTGCTACAAGTGTTTGAGCTGAAGTTCCATTTAAAGTGACAACTTTAGGCGTTGGATTCCATGGCGAAGGAGCTGATTTTAATCCCAAAACCATAGCTGTAAGATCTAATTCACTAACCCAGGTTACCGATGCAGTTAAGGTACTCAATGCCGAGCCCGATGTTAATACGGCATCAACTGATAAAGTTGCTCCTGTAAAAAACTCAGCATTATCAACAGAGAAAGTCACCACAATCGTTGGGCCAGCTGGATCTGGAGCAGGATCACTACTACTTTTACAACTTACTGCAGTAAAAAGTGCTGCAAGAGCCAAAATCATTATTAATTGAACACTTTTTTTCATCCTATTAAAGTTTTAAATTTGAGCAAATCAAGCAATAAACCTGCCAAAAAATGATATTTTACTCGACAAATTTACGAATGCAACAAAGTAACCAAATAAATAGCAATTAATCAAAAATATGTAACCTTTTTTCACATTTGAAGTTGAAATAAGATTAAACAAAATCCGATATTTTAGAAAATCCTTACAATTTTTTCCACCCTAAACAGATTGTAAATTGGGCTAAAAAAAGTAGATTTGCAATAACTAGTTAGCTTTTGGATTGTTAGACATGCATTGATGCGAAATCAAGATCTTAAAAAAGACGAACTCTACTTCATCGAATTAGGTTGGCAAGCCCAAAAGGGTGATCTGGCGCTGGAGTGGAACTTTACAGAGTGCGATGTCCTAAGGATATCTCCACTTCGCGATTTCTATGCTCCCGTGCTTTTCCACCAAAACATTGCTCTTTTGCTCGATATAGCGCGCGAAGAGTTTTGCGAGACAAAATCGCCGCTCACGTTGGCACATCCAATTCATCATGAATCTTTTGACGAGGACGATATATTCGATTTTGGCAATCACAACTCCTTCTCGGAAGCCGTGTCAGATGGGTTCCTTTCAGACACACAAAGTGCGCTAGACATACACGAACAACTCTTCTACTTTGAAATTGGAGCTTATGGATTTTGTGCGTATCTGACCGAATATCTAAAACTCAACTACTCGCTCGACAACCTTAAAATACAAGAGTATTTGCATGCACTAAACACCAAAGCATCCGAAAGGATTGAGAGTTTTTCAAAATATGGTAATCTCGATAATGCAGAGTGGTACACCAAGTTAAAAAAACTTCAAATTCTATCGATTCACGATGTTTTAATAGGGCTAAATACGATTGAAGATGAGAATAATCTTCATCTAAAACAACTTTTAACTTACCGAGAAGAGTTAAATCACGCTATCGAAGCGGCCAGTGATCTGCAAACAGCGCTACTCCCATTAAACGAAACACTCGAAAACTCATTTAGTGAGATCTTTACTTATCATAAACCAAAATTTAAAGTGGGTGGCGACTTTTACTTCTATCACGAAGTAGAAGGCACCAAAATTATTGCCTGTTGCGATTGCACAGGACATGGTGTTAGAGCAGCAATGCTTTCTGTTCTTATCAACAAATTCTTTTACCAACACATAGTGATTGAGAAGATTAACGACCCAGTGCAGATTCTAAAAGAGATAAATCACCACCTTTTTTACTTCCTAAATCGAAATCTCTTAGTAGAACAAAATATTGGCGAAATAAACTTCAATGAGCTCGACTACACCACCAAACTTAGGGATAGCATGGATGTTTCCATTTGCGCTATAAATAATCACACACAAACGATTACAATATGTAGTACAAAACAAAACGTTATACTTATTGAGCCGACCAACAACACCTATATCTTTGACCCGCGAACAGTTTCTTTAGGCGATTTACAACACCAAAAGGAGTTTAAAATATCTACACTATCAATTCCTCTAACCAAAAATTTGGGAATTATTCTTGCTTCCGATGGTTTAGTAGATCAATTTGGAGGTCCTAACGGCAAAAAACTTGGATCAAAAAAATACAAGCAATTAGTTGATAGAATTTTACAGCAGAACAATTTCAGACTTAATTCTCTATCAATTTACTACAACATCTTTTTTTATTTATGGACAGATTGGCACTTCACTCGTGAACTTGCCGAAATTGCAAATATCCCCAACTCCGATCACGATCCAATAGATACAATTTGCCAAATTTTCACCCACATGAACGAGGGACGTTTAGCCGATTTCTTCCTTAATATCGAACAATTCACCCAACCACGCCAAGAGCAGATTGATGATATTTTAATTCTTGGATTTAAGATTTAGAAACTTTTTGCAATGCAAATTCAATTTATATAATTGATTAACAACACCTTAAAGCAAACACTAAAATAAACAGCCCATACCAGAAGCGGCATGTCATATCCAATCGGAGCATTAGCATCTCCACACTTTAACCACATGGTTAAAATAAATGGTAAAATATTTGGTCTTTATATTATTATGCACTACTTTTGACCATCTGGTTAAACCAAAAATTAAAAAGCAAATTCATTATTATGATGAAAGATGAAAGTACTAATACAGAAGCAATTATACTTGAAGCAGCGAGGCATGTCTTTATAAAAAGTGGTTTGGATGGAGCTCGAATGCAGGAAATAGCTGACAAAGCAGGAATAAACAAAGCACTCCTTCACTACTACTATCGCAGCAAAGAGAAACTATTTGAGCGCATCTTTGCGGAAAGTTTTAAACAGATGTTTGAGGGTGTCAGAGCCTGTTTTGCTACAGAATCTTCTCTAGAAACAATAATACGCACCTTTATTCCTCTTTATTTAAAAACAACTCAGGAGAATCCATTTCTTCCAAGTTTTGTAATGCACGAAATTAACAACCGTCCCGAACGTCTGAAAGAGTTCATGCTTAAAGGTGGGGTACAACCTAACTACATTATTAAAACCATTGAAGATGCAAAAAAACAAGGGTTAATTCATCCTCTAACGGGAGGCGAACTCATGATGAGTATGATTGGAATATGCGTAATTCCCGTCATTGGACGCCCAATTTTTAAAACATTTTTTTACAATAACAGCGACGAAGAATATGATGATTTTTTGAAAAATCGTGAAAAGAAAGTGATACAATTCATATTTAACGCCATTTACATTAACCCGCCAAAAGCATAACAGAAATAGAGATGAAACACCGATTAGTAATTACACTTCTGCTACTAGCTTCTACCAAACTCTTCGCACAGGAAATAACCCTTAAAGAGTGCTGGGATTGGGCTAAAGAGTACTATCCTAAAGCTAAAGACCGACAAGTATTGCTCGAAAATAGTAATATGAGAATCGACAACTTACAAGCAATGTGGTATCCAAAACTTAATCTGAACGGACAAGCCACTTGGCAAAACGATGTAACTTGGTTTCCAAATCCAGCCATTAAAGCAGGAACACCACCTAACAACGATCAATATAAAGCAACTATCGATATTAATCAAACGCTTTACGATGGTGGACTTACATCTGCAAGGAAAAAAATTGAAAAAACAAACTCTGCTACCGAGATGATTACGCTTGATATTGAACTTTATAACATTCAAAAAA
>JAGPHP010000051.1 GCA_018055415.1 Breznakibacter sp.
ACATATAGTGGTAACGATGCATTAAACTATATTCTACCAAATAGTGTCCAAAACAGAAGCTGTTCGATTACCCCACGATCAATAACAGAAGATCCAAATCTCATAGTTACGTTTGGCAATCAGAAGAAGTTTTATGATGCAACAACAAATGTAATTGATAGTATAGAAGGGACAATATATGTACCACAACTTCAAATCAGTGGCATTATTTCTGGAGACGACGTTAAAGCTCAAGCTGTTACAGCACAATACGACACTAAAAATGTGGGAAAAAACAAGATTGTTACAGCTTTTGGCGTACATTTATTAGGGAAAGATGCCAACAACTATCTTGTTCCAACAACAACTAGAAACTACAACTCTTCGATCTTGCCAAAAGAGCTTGGCAAACAAGCTTGGTTTGAAGTTCCTAATCAAACAAAAATATATGATGGCACTACTAACGTAAAAATAGATGAAGTAATTGCGGTTCCATCCATTAATATTATTGGATTACTTGGTATAGATGATGTAAAAGCTTCAGGAACTATTGCCTATTACGACAACAAAAACGTAGGAATCAACAAAACGGTTGTAGTAAAAAATATTACGCTCAGCGGTGTTGATAGAAACAACTATATATTACCTGATTCGGCAACTAATAGGAACTCCACTATTACACCAAAATCATATATCAACGACCATACACTACAAGTCACTTTTGCAAACCAAACAAAAGTTTACGATGGAACTACCAAAGTTCTTCCAGACTCCACATCGACCAAAATCAAAATTACAGGATTAATTGCAGGCGATAATGTCATTGCTAAAGCTACTTCCGCCGCTTACGATAACAAAAATGTAGGCAACAACAAGCTTGTAACTCTGGGAGGCGTTATTTACAATGGTACAGACGCGATGAACTATGAACTACCTTCGACAGTTTTAAATAATAACTGCGCCATCACACCACTTGATGTAACCAAAATTCCTGGATTCTCAATTTCATTCACACCACAATCAAAACTCTACGATGGAACAACCGTTGTTAAAGAGAATGAAATTGCAAAAATTCCACTTATAACTATATCTGGTCTTCCTTTTGGCGATATTATCACTGCTACCGCTCAAAACGCTTCATACGACAACAAAAACGTAAAAATAGAGCCTGACAGCAACGGAAAAATTAAAACAGTAACTCTTACAGACATTATCTACTCGGGAGTTTCAAAGAGCAACTACATTCTTCCTCAAACAGTTACAAACGATCGTTCAATAATTCGTCCTGTTAATGCATTGACACTCCAAGGTTTTAAAGTGGCGTTTAATAACGTAGTGAAAGAGTACGATGGAAACCGTAACGCCACCATCGTAAACCTGCATACCGACGGTGTATTTGCTGGCGACATTGTTACTGCAACAACTTCAGATTCAGCCCGTTTCGACAATAAAAATGTAGGCATAGGAAAAAGCGTAACAGCTTATGGCATTAAGTATAGTGGAGCCGACTTTGCTAACTATATTTTGCCATCAACAGCCATCAATAACGAATCGGAGATCTACAAACGCGGTCTTAACGGTGGAGGTGTTACATTGAGAATCAACAGCTGCACTAAAGTATTTGACGGGACAACAAAAGTACTACCAGATAGCACCAAGACTCCAATCATTTTTGAAGGATTAATAGCAGGCGATCAAATCACAGCTATTGCCACTACTGCTGCTTACGATAACCCAAATGTTGGTTACGCAAACAAAACAGTTACTCTCAGAGGGTTATCATTTAGCGGACAAGATGCGAATAACTACCTCCTTCCAATGTTGGCAAAAAATGACTCTTGCACTATCACGCCGCTCGACATTGCAAATCTGCCATCTGCACGCATCTTCTTTGCCGACCAAACAAAGGTGTATGACGGAACAACCAACGTACTACCGGTAGCCGTTCCTGCTGTTTCAATAAGCGGACTTCTTCCAGGCTCTGTTGTTACAGCTAGTGGAAGTAGCGCTTCGTACGATAACAAAAACGTAGGGACTAATAAAACGGTAACTATCAACGGGTTAACATTTGGAGGTAAAGATGCCTTAAACTACATCTTTCCAACTACCGTTAAAAACTATAACAGTTCAATAACACCTCTTCCAATTACTAATACCAATGCCATAATAACCTTTGCACCACAGACCAAAGTTTACGATGGAACAACAGTTGTAAAAGCCAATGGAGTTGCAACCATTCCAGCCATCACAATATCAGGACTTCCGTTTGGTGATGTAGTTACAGCAACAGCATCAACAGCATCATACGATAACAAAAATGTTAAAGTCACTCAAGATACTAACGGTAAAATAAAAACGATAACTCTCTCAGGAATCCAATATGGAGGCGTATCTAAAGAGAATTACTTACTCCCATCATCCATACAAAATGACCAATGTGTGATTTTACCACTTGATTTAACAAACTCAAACGAGTTTAAGGTAGATTTTGATAGAGTGGTAAAAGAGTATGATGGAACAACTAGTGCCACTATCTCAAACCTTCAAATTACCTCGGGCATTTTAAATGGTGATAATGTAACAGCAACCAGCTACTCTTCGGCAACATTTGATAACAAGAATGTGGGTGTTAGCAAAACTGTAACGGCGGTAGGTATTATTTATGGCGGTAACGATCTAATAAACTACACCCTACCAACAACGGCGACAAACAACAATTGTGAGATCTATAAATTTGGAGCTAATAGCGCTGGATTAGCAGTTGATTTTGAAGCATGCACAAAAACGTATGATGCATCTACATCAGTTAAAATCAACGGAATAACACAAATACCAGTTCTACGTGTTAGAGGCTTAAAACCTGGAGACGAACTCAATATCGTAGCCACTGTAGCCTCTTATGATGATAAAAATGCTAAAATAAATAAAGTTGTTACTCTTTCAGGGCTACAAGTTTCAGGTAGAGATGCCGCAAATTACTTCATTCCAGCATCATACTCTACCTCCAACAACACTATTGAAAAGTTAGACTTACGAGGACGTTCGGGTTTAACCGCCACAGCCATCACAAAAGAGTATGACGGCACCAGATCCATTGGTTCTGTTCCAGCTGTGCGAATCTTGAATCTATTTAGAAATGATGTCGTAAACTTCACAGGTACAACAGCTCAATTTGATAGCCCTGATGTATCTTTGAACAGAAATGTGACCGTTAGTGGTGTAATTGGTTCAGGCATCGATTTTGACAACTACATATTTGATACACAATTCACTATCCCTAATTGCATTATCACTCGCAAACCAGTGGTTGTGATTCCAGACGCCAACCAGTCAAGACTTTACGATGACACACCAATTGACATTACGTATAAAGTAAGTCCCACCACATTGGCTAGTGGACAACAGATTACCCTAAATGGTAAACCTACATTTAATTGGGATCATGAAGTGGGCTCGTACCCAATTGAGCTAGGAACGATTAACGATGAGAATAACCCAAATTACTCCATCTCAATTATTAAATCAGCTGTTGATTACACCATCACAACCGATGTCTATATTGTAAAAAAATATGGCAACACACTCTTAATCAATAATGCTGGAGATAAATTTACCGAATATCAGTGGTACAAAGATGGCGTTGCCCTCCCTGGAGAAACAGGTCAATATTATTCCAATAAAGATAAATCACTTTGCGGCTTATTCTCTTGTGAGGTTACCCGAATTAGTAAAGGAACCCGAGTTAAAACAGCTCGTCAATATGAAGAGGTAAACTGCGGTGGAATAAAGAGTTACGCACTCTACCCTACTATTATAAATGGTGGAGGATCAATCACCATAGAGCTTGTAAGTGGTGGAGTTAACGAAAATGAAACATCTCCAACCATTGTCCAAATCTACTCACTAGGTGGCGAAATTGTTAAGACTCAACTCATTTTAGATGATCTTAAAACAACTATTGATGCACCTAATACGTCAGGCGCATACATCGTTAAAATGACCAAAGGCGATGAGATCATCCTCACCGAAAAGATTTTAGTAAAATAAACAGCTACTCTCTGATGCCTCATTTTGGGGGCGTCAGAGCCACTTTCCTTAACTATTTACACATTTACCACAAAATAATATGAAGTTTTTACTTACTATCAGCATAGTTATACTTTCATTTCAACTAACAATTGCGCAAACAGAAAAAACAATTCTTACGAATCATAATGACTCCATAAAACCAATAACTAATAGCATCAATGATACTCTTTCGGCAAATGTGCCTACAAAAAAGAGATACAAAGAAGGAACAGATCAATTCTCGATCTTTGTAGGTGGCGGTTTGTCAACCTTTAAATTTAATCCTCAAATAGGTGATTTAGAAAACAGGTTAGGCGTTACCATTGGAGCCGACTACACACACTATTGGAGTGCTAACTGGGGTATTAGTGTAGGCCTTACGTTTGACCGATTTAATAGCTCCTTAGCCTACCACCAAGACTCAACCTATTACCAAACAATTGATGTTGACAATGAAGATTTTACACTAATCACAAACTTCAACGAGCTTCTTGAAAAACAAAAAACTTGGCTCATTGGCGTGCCCATTGAACTAAAATATCGACTTCCTCTAAACGAGAAAGCCGGCGTAATGATTGGTGTCGGCCCAAAGCTTTCAACCTCAATCAAAAGTTCGTCTCAGGTAACATCTGGAAGCTACTCAACAAAAGGTTATTATCCCCAATATGGCTCAAATACAATTATTTACCCGGGCGATGCACCAGGATTTGACACCTACGAACCGCGTGAAAAAGTATCATCAAGTATAGGATTTGGAATCTCAGCAATCAGTGATATTGATTTATACTATCGACTTTCGCCCATATTTCTTATCTATGGAGGTCCCTATTTTGAATATCAACTCAATAAAAGCAAACACGATCAAACAACTCCCATTGTTGAATATCATGTTGTTTCACCAACAGAGGCCTACACTACTTACGACACTGGCATTACCGAAAATGCCCCATCTGGTGCCAAAAGACTAGCAGTTGGTGCCAAAATTGGTTTAATCCTCGACCTAGGTGGAGCCAAAAACGTAAGAGCAATGAATGCCGATCGAAAAGCGGCCGAACAGCTACGATTAGCCGAACTCAAACGAGCAGCCACTGAAGATAGTTTAGCAAATGCCTATCTACTTGCTCTTCGCCAAAAAGCTCAAGCCGATAGTATTGCCGAAGTTGAACGAAAAGCCGAAGAAGCACGAAGAGTAGCCGCCTTAGCCCTACTTGCCGAACAGCAACGCATTAACGACAGCATTACCAATGCAAAAGCAAAAAATGTAACCGTGGTGATGGATGTTCGAACCAACAAATTAAGTCAAGATGAACTTGATGTCCTTAAACTCCCTATCGTTTACAACTTTGGTAGCGCCGATCTTAACAACCAATCTAAGATAAATGCGCAACGCATTGGCGAAGTTTTAGCACGTCACCCCGATCTTCAACTAGTGATAACAGGACACACCTGCGATATCGGTAATGAGAACTACAACTATCAACTTGGACTACGACGAGCGAAGTCTCTAAATACAGAATTTACGAAGGCTGGCGTCATTGCAACACAAATAACTTCCCTCTCAAAAGGAGAAACAGAGCCACTACTGCCAAACACCGATGAGATGAATCGTCAAAAAAACAGACGAGTAGTATGTATAATTAAGGATGAAAAGTAAAAAACATCAATTTTTCAAATAAAACAGAGTAAAAAGATGGGGTAGATTATTGACTACCCCATCTTTTTTTAGCATTAAAATTCTACCAATTTTTAGCAAATAAAAATTGAATTAGTATGATATTTCCTCATCATATATTTATATTTTTGTAGCGCTAAAAGAAACCATTTGTAATCATTTGATTTTTAGCTAATAATACACATCATCATCTACAAAGAGATCGAGGATGGTAAAATAGATAAGTACAACCATAAACAATCTAATATTTATAATATGAAATTAAACATTGCGGTATTGTCCGGAGATGGTATTGGGCCGGAAATTGTGGAACAAGCAATTAAAGTAGTAAATGCAGTATGTAAAAAAAGCGGTCACGAAATTACTTACACTGCAGGTTTAGTAGGTGCTGTTGCCATCGACAAAGTTGGAAACCCATATCCAGACGAGACTCATGAACTTTGTATGAAGTCTGATGCCGTTTTGTTTGGCGCCATTGGCGACCCTAAATTTGACAATAACCCAAAGGCAAAAGTTCGTCCTGAGCAAGGTCTTTTAGCAATGCGCAAAAAACTAGGCTTGTATGCCAACATACGTCCAGTTGAAACCTTTGCATCTCTTATCCACAAATCGCCTCTACGTGCCGATTTAGTTGAAGGTGCGGACCTAATGTGTATTCGCGAACTTACTGGCGGTATCTATTTTGGTCGTCCACAAGGTCGTTCTGAAGATGGCAATACCGCTTACGATTCATGTGTTTACACCCGCGAAGAGATCGAACGTATCCTTAAATTATCGTTCGAGTACGCTATGAAACGTCGCAAAAAACTAACAATCGTCGATAAAGCTAACGTGCTTGCTACTAGTCGTTTATGGAGAGAGATAGGACAAGAAGTTGCACCTAACTACCCTGAAGTAGAGGTTGAATATATGTTTGTTGACAATGCAGCAATGCAGTTAATTCAATGGCCAAAACGTTTCGACGTGATGGTAACCGAAAACATGTTTGGCGACATCCTAACCGACGAAGCATCTGTAATCACAGGTTCTATGGGTTTACTTCCATCAGCATCTATCGGTATTCACACCAGCGTGTTCGAGCCAATTCACGGTTCATACCCGCAAGCTGCCGGCAAAAACATCGCTAACCCAGTAGCTACTATACTTTCGGCTGCCATGATGTTTGAATATGCCTTCAACTTAACTGCCGAAGGTTCAATCATCCGCAAAGCCGTTCAGGCCTCATTAGACGCTGGCGTTGTAACCGAAGATATCAACAAAGAAAAAGCATACAAAACCTCCGAAGTGGGCGATTGGATTGCAGATTACATTGCAAAAAACTAATTGAAATTCAATTACATACAAAGGTCGCTTCACACTCTGGAGCGACCTTTTTTTATTAATAATTTGGGCGTTCCCCTATGGGTCGGGTGTTCCGTTTCCGCTCGGCTTTGCCGCTTTGCTCGCAAAGAATCTTTTTGGGCACGCCTCTTTCACTTCAAAAAACCCCGATCTAGGTGCCCAAAAAGGATTTCCACTGCACCCCCTAACGCGCTTCCACAGAGGCCTTTGCTGCACGACAGAAAAACCGGTACCACGAAAATCTCCCTAAACATGAAAAATTTGCCAAATAAAACAATAAACGCTATTTTGTAGAGTTAATTAAATACCACTACAAACATTACTTTCAATATGAAAACACTCTTACTCTCAACACTGCTGATCCTTGCATTACTCTCATGTAAACAGCAAGACATCAACGATCAAAAGCTCACCTTCCTTCGCACCTCGGGTCACGATATGGTAAACGAAAAAGGCGAAAAAGTCTTTCTAAAAGGTGTTGGACTAGGCAACTGGATGCTTCCCGAAGGCTACATGTGGCGCTTTGGAACCGAAGGAGATCGCCCGAGACGTATCGAACGCATCGTATCAGACCTCATAGGCAAAGAGGCTGCAGACAGCTTCTGGACCGTTTACCGACGCGATTATGTCACCGAAAAAGACATCGAACAAATTGCTGCTCTGGGGTTTAACTCCGTACGTCCAGCACTTAATGCGCGCATCTTCCTTACCGAAGGAGAAAATCCTCAGTTTTTACAAGAGGGTTTCGACCTACTCGACTCATTAATTAACAGATGTAGCAGACACAACTTGTATGTTATTCTCGATATGCACGGTGCGCCTGGCGGACAAACGGGTCAAAACATCGACGATAGCGAATTCGATGAACCTCGCTTATATATAGAACCTGAGAAATATGAGCCACTCTTAACAAAACTATGGGTTAAATTGGCCGAAAAATATAAAGATAACCCAACCGTTGCCGGTTACGATCTTCTTAACGAACCTCTTCCAAAAATGACGGGAGCTGCCGACAAATACAAACATCTGATAGAACCTCTTTATCAGCGCCTTACAACAGCCATCAGAGCTGTGGACAAAAAGCACATGATTATTCTAGAAGGTGCAGATTGGTCAAACGACTGGTCGGTTTTTTCAAAACCATTTGACAGCAATTTAGTCTATCAATTTCACTACTACTGCTGGGATTCGTTTGAAAACGTTAATTCAATTGAACGTTACATCACTAAGCGAAAAGAGTGGAACACCCCAGTTTGGGTGGGCGAAACAGGTGAAAAAACAGCCGCCATACATTGGGCAACCATTCAACTCCTAAACGAGAATAACATAGGCTGGTCGTTTTGGCCATGGAAAAAACTCGATACACGCAAAGCAGGCAACAACCCCTACTCTATTGTGAAACCCGAGGGTTGGGACTCTATTGTAGCCTATTCTCACCTCAAAGAGGCAAGCTATAAAGAGTGGGCTCGCCCAGTATTTAATCAATTCTTAAATAACATTAAATTAGAGAATTGTACTCAAAACACCGAGATGATTAATGCCATGATGCACCGAATTCCGTGCCTAATTGAGGCCGAAAACTTTGGCGGCAAAGGTCTAGGCATCTCTTACACAGTAAAAGACACCACCAAGTGTAAAAACTATAGAAGAACAGAATCGGTTAAAATATCCTATTTCATTGAGGCAACCGACTCCACTCGTAGTCATGGCCAATATATCACATTACAACAAGATGAGTGGACTGCCTATAATTTTGATGCGTTAACCACCATGTGCGAGCAAGCAACCATTAAAGTGCGAGCTTTACAACCAAACGCCGCATTAGAGATAAGCGTTAATAACGAAGAGCACCAAGAGTTTACACTCGAAAATCAAGATTGGGTAGTTCTACAAATCGATCCTATTGAATTCGACGAAATAGGGAATACACTTCAACTCAACGTCACTTCGGGTAGTGTAGAGATTGATTACATCGACATAAGATAAACAATTAACTATCATATATTTAACTCATCAAACGGGACTTTCTATAAAGCGGAAGTCCCGTTTTTCTGTTTAGGGAAATGACAATTGATTTCATAATTTATTTGAAGTGAGCGGCACCTTTCCACTACAAAGATGAGGAGTTGAAGAGGATGGAGTTCAGAAACACAGTAGTTCCAACAAAATCATTGCATCTGTACCATACTTTAATTCAACTTCTTAACTAACCCTGTATATCATTTGTAGATAGCCTAAAAACTCAATGTAGTTGATTAGTATAGACGATAAATTTGCCACCCACAGGGAGATATACTACTCTTGACATTAGATATAATAACTTAAAAAACCAGAATCGTCAATTATGAATAGAAAAACGATCTGGCCTTTTAAAGTCTGAGAACATTCTTCGCAGATATTTTTATGATAGCCGAAAATCGATAAAACACCAACTATGGCAATACAGATAATAATAGTTTTAATCCTGACATTTGTAATTAACCTAATTGCGACTCTTTCTTAATCTGTTCGGATTGTCGGTATTCGAACGGGACGTGTTGCCATCTCATTTGCCCTATTTAACATTCTTGTCTTAGTCTCCAGAACAGCAAACGGCTTTCAGGCACCACTTCTAGCAAAGAGCGTTGAAACCAACATAAATGCAGGGGTATTTAATAATGTTGGAATGTTTCGACTTATAATTCTGGTTTGTTCAATCTCGACTGTTATTGGGGCATTTCTCATTCCGACATTTCAACGAATTCTATCAAAAGCGGTAGTTGATTTCAGCATTCATAAATCAATGGGAAGACTTATTCTCCATAGTTTCTCTAAAGCAGGAATACTCTACTTCAAAGACAATCTGACTATTCCACATCAAAATAACCTATCTCAAATAAGATTAAATCGCAAATTTCCTTGGAGAATATTTATTCTAAACATCCTTGCTGTTGCCATCATGACAATTGGTGTTCTATCAGCCGTTTACGCTTCTTATCTTAATCCCAACTACAGGACAACAGCAAGTAATCTATCGGCGTTTATTAATGGTTTTGCTACCATACTAATGTTCGCATTTATTGACCCACACTTATCAGCCATGACAGACGATGTTACGTTGGGCAAATGCTCCGAAAACACGTTTAGAAAATACATTGTGTACATGATTATTGCGAGACTTTTAGGGACAATCTTAGCTCAACTATTGTTTTTACCAAGTGCACAGCTATTAGCGTGGACAGCAACATATATTTAATCAGCAAATCAAACACAAACAATTAGTTCAGTTGTCACTGCAAAGATTTAAAAGATAGATTATGAGGGAAAAAATCCATTCACACTAAACAAAAAAGATGAAACAACAATCTAAATTTCAAACTCACTTTCTAATAAGTAGCATGATTATATCTGTTTTCTTCAGTATTAATCTGTTGGGTCAGAATCTCATACCAAATCCTGATTTTAGCGATGTGACAGTTGAATATAATAAAGGGAAGAATGTTTTTCCAACTAATTGGAAAAGCATTAATTGGCCATTCCCAAAATTTGACCATCCTGCAAAAATAGTGACGTCAGATTTCTTTAATCAGCATTCATACCAAAAAGGGAAGGGTGTTATTTAGTTAAGAATATTACAATCCAGCGAAGAAATTTACACTAAGCTTAAGTACAAACTAATAGCTGGACAGATATATAAAATCGATATTAAACTAAAAATATATCGTGTGTATTTGAACTCAGACCACCCATATTTAATAACTGATATGAATGGTCAAAAAGTTGATTCTTTGGATTACAATTGCGTTGTAAGTTTGATCACGACCTTTCATGATTCGGTGCCAGATTGTGATTTAAAAGAGAATGACCATATATTATTCTTAGACATTCCTAAAGAAGACCAACAAAATCAGGAGTGGTTAACTCTTACAACTTCATACGTTGCAAAAGGAGATGAAACCTATTTTTCTGTTGGTGGTTGTAGCGCTCAGAATTATATTGATATGCTTAGAAAATACAAATCGGATACGACTAATTACAATCATAGATTTGCTGTTTATATATTTTCGAACATAAGTATATTTCCCGAGGATATGGCGGGCGAAACAAAATATCTGAACCAAAACGATTCAATACCACAAAAGAACAGAGAAATCCAATTAAGATAAAGCTTAAAATGAAGATCAAGAAAAAAAATTAGTAGAAATAGGTCCTCTACTAAAATCTTAACAGAGAAAATGCATCAGTAAAACTCAAGCAGCAATCAAAAATTGGGTAAAATTATTGTATCTGCATCACCTTTTAATTCAACAGGTTAACAACATCTGTATATCATTTGTATAGCAATAAAAATAGAATGTAGTCAATATGTAGTTATCCAATATTTTGAAGGTGCCTTGAAGTAGATTAATCTTGCATTAAACAAAAATGAGCATAAAGACAAAAACACCTTACATTTCTTCAAAAATCTACACAATGAAAAAAATGATTAAACTGATCCTACTTTGGATACTGTTATTTATTCCAACCGTAGTCGTTCTCACAACCTTCTTCTATGGCCTCTCAAAAGGATACGAAGGCCACTTTAATTCTAATATTGGTAAAAAGTTGGAATTAAATAATGTAGTTGACTCCCTTGGAAATAAGGTAAATCTAAAATTTGAGTCGGAAGTAACCATCATAGACTTCTGGTTTGTTGGCTGTGGCTTCTGCGTTTACGAAATGAGTCAGTTTAATGATCTGTTAAAGGGTAGAGAAAAAGAGATTTCGGTAATTAGTATCTCTGTGGATGCCGCAGAATATTGGAAAACACCAAACTCCCCCTATTTAACCAACACCTCAAACAATTGGACGTTCTTCGGACTCTAATCCAAATCGTTAGAAGAGAACCGAAAAACCTTAATAGCTTATATAATGTCACCCTATTCCCCTCCAACTTAGTAGTAAATAGAGACGGGGTTATCATAGACGCCCCGCACAGAGCTGTTGAGTATATTAAGGAAAACTATTGCTACAAGAATTGGGTTTTCTACGTATGGAATGAAATACTATTCACTAAAGATTGCATATTGTTTTATGTAATGTTTGTTCCATATACAATTGTGTTTTGGATAACGGTATTGGTTGTAATGCTGGTAAAAAGGAGAAAAGCCAGAAGGAGAGAGAATGAGGCGATTTAGTTCTTTAAGGACGAATCACACAGATTATTGAATGTAAATTCTTTCACTTCAAGCTTAAACTTCAAGTGGTAAAATGTATCTACATCATTTATTATATGATCTCTTCACTTCCGAAATCATGATGTTATAAATCTATAAGAATTATTAGAAATTTTGATGGGGATCTACTCAAACCAATTGGAACTAGTGCGTTAAAACAAAGATAGCAGAACAGTAGAATAGCCCTCTACAAAAAATGTTAGTCTCAAATAAGTAGTTTTTCGTCAAAGTCAATTTAGTTCATATAAAAAGAACAACGATAATATAAATGTGTAAAAGTATATTTGCAATTAATTGAATTAGCCAAATAATTAAGTTTTCACACTTAGGTTACCGCTTATCCTGACATAAATAATGCTCTTTCACAGAGTGTTTAAAGCAGTGAGAATCTATTATAGAAAGTAATAAAAACACCCAGTATAAAACAATGGAAAAATTCTCATGTCCCAACTGTAAGACCAAAATCTCCTTCAAAGAACTTTTTGTATTTAAAAGAGATCATCAAACGATATGTAAAAAATGTAATACAACATTAAAACCTCGAAATATTAAGTCGTTCAATTTTGGGGCAATAATAGGATTTGTCGTTAGTGGTGTTCCGGCCCAAATTTACTTGCATATTACAAATGACATTACTGGAGCACTGACAATTGGTGCATGTTTGGGAATTCTTAGTATAATGTCGATGGCACTCTACACATACAAAACTACAGAGTTTGAAGAGGTGTGAAGTATTGAAAGTGGAATTAATTCGACAAACATCCTCCCTTGAAGTCATACCCCAGCATTTCGGAGCAAAAAAAAGCAGAAACCACAACTGATTTCTGCTTTCCTAAAAAGAATATGTTAATTATTCCAAAATCTCTTCCGATGTAATAAACGATGCTGCAGGCAAGCCCACATTATTGAATAATGTCGATTTAGCTAGATTTGTGTAACCATAACGAACCGTTACAGGTGCGGCTACTTTAGGAGATGATACAACGATTTGATCTCCATCCACCTTTACCATTGCTGGATAAAACTTATTATCAGATCCTGCAATTTCAAAACCATTAGGGAGCTTGCTGTTAAGCTCGAGACCACCATTAACGTAGTCGAATGCAATGTGCGCCTCGTTTTTCTCGATTGTCATCGATCTATAAAGAGGCCCACTAAATGGCTCTTGCTTG
>JAGPHP010000205.1 GCA_018055415.1 Breznakibacter sp.
AAGATTTTGTGGTTAACACTATTATTGAAGCGGCTCGTACCGATGAAAAAGGTGCTTTTGGAGATGGCAAGATATTCATAACGCCAATTCTTGAGACTTATACTGTATCGAACGGATTGAAAGAGGCATAACCAGACAGGCTAATTTATAATCCAACAAGAGAACAACTTAAAAATTACGGGCATGAAACAATCATGACAAATATTGGGAATTACCCATTTATTTATCAGCTCATGATTGTTCCATGAGGCAATAATCAAAAATATTATTCTCATGAAATTAATACTCGCAGTAATACGCATAGCTAAGATGAACGAAACCAAAGTAGCACTTTCGGCTGCAGGGTTACCATCGTTCACGGCGGTAGGAGTACTAGGACGTGGAGCCGGACGTGGCTTAGGTCCTACCTACCAAGAGGTTGTGAGCAATCCAGATAATCAGGAGTTGCTTAAAAGCCTAGGAGATGCGCCAAGACTTAAATCAAAACGGATGATTACACTAGTGGTTACCGATGATAAAAAGGATTTGGCCGTTGAAACAATCATCAAAACCAATCAAACTGGCAACAGTGGCGATGGCAAAATTATAGTGGTAGAAGCTATTGACTCCATCACCGTTCGCACAGGAGAGAAGGGCGATATAACATTAGATTAACAAGAAGGAGGTATCTATGGCAAAAAATGAGATGGATCCACTAAGGTGGAAACAAGAGGTGTTGAAAAAGTACCCCTCAAAAATTGGAAAAAAGCGCGAGAAATCAATTATCGTGAATAATGGTTCTGAAGATATTCCGCAAATACAGGCTAACGTTCGTACCATTCCGGGCATTATTACTCAAAGAGGTTGTACCTATGCGGGTTGTAAGGGTGTGGTACTTGGCCCAACACGCGATATCGTTAACTTAGTTCATGGTCCAATTGGATGTAGCTTTTACGCTTGGCTTACACGTCGTAACCAAACTTTACCACCTACTCCTGATTCTCCAAACTACATCAACTACTGTTTCTCTTCCGATATGCAAGATGCGGGTATAGTTACACTAGTTAATCCGAAACAATAAGCGAACGCTCCCTCCCCAATTATTGTTACTGATGAGGGTATATTCAGTCTGCCTTTTAATTCATTGCATCCATTAAATGCATAATTGCCAATAGTCGTTACTGATTCAGGTATTGTATAATCACCTGTTTTAGTAGTTGGATATTTAATTAATGTTGTTATGTTCTTATTGAATAAAACACCATCAATACTCGTATAGTTTTTATTATCAAGTTCAACTTGAATAGCGTCTTTGTATCTATAAAAAGCATTTTCGCCGATAGTTGTTACAGAAGAAGGAATAGTTAATAATCCCGTAATCCCGGTGTCGAATGCAAATGCATAATCGCCAATGGTTATTACAGAAGCTGGGATAATTAACTTGCCAGTGTTCCACTGCAATTATAAAATGCATATTTACCTATGATTTCTACAGATGGAGGTAAAGCAAGGGGGCTGGTTATACCAGTGCAATAATAAAACGCATAGTCGCTTATGGTTTTTACTAATGGGGATATTGTTAAGTCTGTAAAACTTGTGCATTGATCAAAGACGTGTTCACCTATTATTTCAACAGATGGCGGAATAACTAATGCCCCCGTAAAGCCCTTACATTTATAAAAAGCATATTTCCCAATTGATTTAACAGTTGTAGGCAAGTTAAGTAAACCTGTTATTTTGTCGCAGTTATTAAATGCATAGCTATCAATCGATGTTATCCCAGTTGGGTAGATAAATGATGTAATAGGTTTTCCAATGCCTGAATATGAGTTTGAAAATGCCCAAGCAGGCACTTCATTTTCAGGATAAATTGTTGGATAGTTTCCCACTGTTCCCATATTACCACTATAAGCAGAAATAGTTGCACCACTTAGGTTTATAATTCTCAATATTGGCATATCATCGCGCATGGTTTTAAAGTCGCGAGCATCTATTGTACCAGTAACTGTTAGGTCGTATACATCATATAAATAGCCAGAAAGCACAGTGGATAGATTGCCAGCTGTACAAGCCACGGTTTTACGTAGTAATTGGGATGTACTGTTACCAGCCATAATCAACAGCAGGGCAATAAAGAGTGTTATTTTTTTTATAAAATTTTGTAATTAACGATTTGATTTTGAGTGAACAAAGATAAATATATAATAGAAAAATAGTTTAAATAGCAGATAAATTTAAGACTTATCTGATTCTACGTAGAAATACATTCATTTGCAAAACTTTAATCCCATTCATTTGAATATGTGGTGATGGAAGAGGGATTCATTTTGTTTGCTGGTCAATTTTAATCGCTTTATGTGTTGGCAATTAGGATATTATCTTGTGTTGTTCTTCAATTGCTGTCATCGTCACCCTTACACGATGACTTTTAAGAGATCTTACTCTCCATCCTTAAGCATTATTCCACCTTTTACAATCCAAGAGAGCCCAAATGCCATAAGAAACAGCGTTTCAAAAAGATAGATGGGTCTGAATTGTTGAAGGGAAAACTGCAAGTGTGATGGTGAGATTTTGTAAAGGCCCATAATAAAAATTGATGCAAACATGATGATGCCACAGGTGTGATAAAGCCTATTTCTATATGCTTTTTGAGGCGTAACTGGATCGTTACCGGTTTTTGTAAAGATAAAGTACGTAATACAAGCAATCGTGAAAAAATAGGTAGAAGCGGCAACAAGATGAATCACATCTGTAACTTGAGGGGATATAAATGCGAACAGATAGTGTGTTGGTGCATTTGTTTCGCTCGAAGTTGGAAATAGCGCAATTGTTAAAGCCAATAGACTCGCAATGTTTGTTAGTTGGTTATCCACTTTGGAGTAACCTTTATAGAGATAAAGCAGAAGTGACTTAGAAACAAGAATGGCGATCAAAATCTCGCGAGAATTGGTGTAGTAGTAAGCGCTTATGGAGTTTCGTAGAGGTGCTGCATCATCAAACCAGCTACCTAAATAGACTAAAAATGGAAGGGCGATACCTAAATAGCCAATCATCTTGCGAAGCGTTTGGGATATTATGATTTGGTGAGAGTCATTTATTGCCATATTTATCTCTTTTACAAAAAGTGTCGCTAATGTATAAAAACTCCTAAAATAAAGCCTAACTCTCAATGTCTATTTGGAAAATGTATTTAATGTGCTAATTAAATGTCTTTTAATCAGATTTATACATTTAAATATTAATTCCTTCTCTTCGTAATCTATATTGATAGCTATACTTAACCCGTAATAGGTTTATATAAATTCCTTATATAATCCATATATATCCCACGTATATCCCACGTATATCCCACGTATAATACACCTTTTTTTGCCAAAATGTGTAATATCCCATTGATATATCTATGTTATTATTGAATTATAGATGAATTATCCTAGACGTAATGGCGGGTATTCTACCTATATGGCATAATATACCAAGGAATTGGAATAGCTTACATTTGTGCCAACCTTATAGTTTTGATTAATTAGACGGAATTTTCTAACGAATCATCTCGGCAAAAAATGGACGGAATAAATTCCATCCCTACCATGTCGGTCGAACCTACGGTTCTTCGAAGTTGGTGCGCCATTGGAGAGCCATAGGCTCGGAACGAGTGGTAGCCACAGATTTCAATCCGTGGTATTGAAAATGCGTGGTTGTTTTTTCAATCCGTGGTGTTGAATATTTGTGGTTATCTATTTCAATCCGTGGTGTCGATAATGCGATTATCTCTCTTAATCCGTGGCTTTTGAAAATGATTGTTTGCTATTTCAATCTGTAATTTCTATACACATAATGGATTTTAATCTATGCTGTGTGTAATTATAATTCACCTTCAATTTGCCTCTTTCCCAACATTCCCACCATCTAAAGCCTTATTGCATTGGATTTTGTATTATATTTATCCCCTCATTTTTAAATCTTGGCTAAGATATTTTTTGCTAGGGTTTATTGTTTCACTTTCAATACGTTATATATTTTATGGTAAAGAGA
>JAGPHP010000052.1 GCA_018055415.1 Breznakibacter sp.
TTTGTCTTGCATGTGGATTTTTAACATAACTTGATGTGGGATAACCATATTCATCGTACACAATGGTTATTTCGGGATCTAAATCGGAGATATAGTTAAAACGTCCTGAAAGAGAGAGTAGCGAATTGGTCGATAACATAAACTGCACACCAACTTCGGCGGCCACAGCGGGTTTAAAATTTGATGTAGCATAGGTATAATCGGGGTATTCAGCATTATTCTCGTAACTCGATTGAAAATCAAAATCGTTCAAGAGCAAATCACCTCCAAAAGCAACACCAACAAATGGTCTCACATCACCTTTGTGGTCAAAAATAATTTGGCTATTTATCATTAGCGGAATAGTTGTATATCCTCCCTTCACAACCCCATATTTGTTCATGTCCCAATACTCTTGGTCTACTGTGCTATGCGAGTATCCCACCTCGGCTCCAATAACTAAATTGGGTTGAAAATACCAATCAAAGTTTCCTTTAACACCAAATCCCATGTTCGAAACATCGTTAAAACCTAAGGTGTTTTCACCATTCATGAGGTTTGTTGGCATAAAAAGAGAGATCGAACCGCCACTCCAGAGTGTTACCCCCTTTTTTTTCGCAGAGGCGGTTATCCCACTTAAAATGAATAGAGAGATGCAGATAATCCTAAATTTCATGAAATTAAATTATTTTAAGCTCTTTCCCTATTTTGCTAAAGGCCGAAATAGCTTTGTCTAAATGTGATATCTCGTGGGCTGCCGAGAGTTGAATTCGGATGCGCGCTTTGCCCTGCGGAACTACTGGAAAGAAAAACCCAACCAAATAAATACCCTCTTTAAGTAGTTCGGCCGCAAAAGTTTGAGCAAGTTTGGCATCGTATAGCATTAAGGCAATAATGCCCGATTGCGATGGTTTGATATCAAAACCAGCTGCCACCATTTTATCTTTAAAATAGGCAGCATTTCTCATTATTTTATCTCTTAAATTTGTGCTCTCTTCTAAGATGTTAAAGACTTCAATGGAAGCACCTGCAATACTTGGAGCTAATGAGTTTGAAAACAGATATGGACGTGAGCGTTGTCGTAATAGTTCGATAATCTCCTTTCGTCCTGTGGTGTAACCACCCATGGCACCGCCTAGAGCTTTGCCCAGTGTGCCTGTAAGTATGTCAATATCCTTGCTAACCTGATGGTGTTCGGGAGTTCCTCGGCCAGTTGCGCCAATAAAACCCGCTGCATGACTATCGTCCACCATAATCATAGCATCGTATTTTTTAGCTAGTGCAACAATTTCTGGTAATGGCGCAATGTCGCCATCCATAGAAAAGACGCCGTCTGTTACAATAAGTTTAAAGCGAGCATTCGTTGCAGCTTTTAGCTGCTCTTCTAAGTCGGCCATATTGGCGTGCGTATATCTAAATCGCTGTGCCTTACAAAGCCTTACACCATCAATAATAGAGGCGTGGTTTAGCTCATCGCTAATGATGGCATCTTGCTCATCTAAAAGTGGTTCAAAAACGCCTCCATTAGCATCAAAGCAGGCGGCGTAAAGAATGGTATCCTCGGTGCCAAAAAAGTGTGAGATACGATTCTCAAGCTCTTTATGAAGCGTTTGTGTTCCGCATATAAAACGAACCGACGACATGCCGTAGCCAAATTTATCTAACGCTTTTTTAGCCCCTTCAATAACGCGTTGGTTGTTGGAGAGGCCAAGATAGTTATTGGCGCAAAAATTCAACACCTCTGAACCATCTGCTAGTTTTATTACAGCATCTTGTGGCGAATCAAGTAAACGCTCACGCTTATAGAGCCCAGCGGCGTCAATTTGTTGTAATTGAGTTTGTAAGTGCGATTTAAACTTTTCGTATCCCATAAAAATGTTTTTGCAGATGAAGTGTGTGGCCAATTATCAGTCTTCTAGAAAAGATTATGATATCTAAAAATAACACCTTTTTTTGGCTTAAGATATAAACTGCCAATTTAGAATCAAAAATAGCTAAATTTGCGTTCAGATAGTTCTGTTTTATGAGTAGCGGATATTTACTTTTGGGGGGTAATTTAGGGGATGTTCAAAGGAGTTTTGAGGTGGCAATTTCTTTAATCTCCCAGCAGTGCGGAGTCCTGAAAAATGTCTCCTCAATTTATAAAAGTGCCTCATGGGGATACGAAAGTGATAATTTTTATCTTAATCAGGCATTAAAAATAACCACCAAACTCTCGCCAATTGATTTATTGGACGCAACACAAGCTCTCGAAATAGAACTTGGAAGGCTTCATAAAACGTCAACTGATTACACCGATCGCCCTATTGATATCGATATTTTGGATTTTGACGGAGCCATTTTGGAGAGCGAAAGACTTGTTTTACCACATCCGCGTCTGCATTTGCGAAAATTTGCCATCTACCCGTTAATGGAGATTGAGCCACAATATCATCATCCCAAATTCAAAAAATCCATTTCACAGCTTCTAGAGGAGTGCAGTGATGATTCGGTTATCGAAAAAATGGACTACTCATCTACAAATACAATTCCTTTTAAGTAGAGGCGAGCCATGCCGCTTATCTCCACTCTATCTCCCAAAAGGGTGCACTCTAAGTAGCCACGACGTGTTGAAACTTGCTTGGCGCTCATAGTTGTTTTCCCAAGTCGCTCGCTCCAATAGGGTGTTAAAGTTGTGTGAGCAGATCCAGTTACCGAGTCTTCATTAATACCACTTTGGGGTGCAAAAAAGCGCGAAACAAAATCAACATCTTCCCCTTTAGCGGTTACAATAACGCCTCGGCAGTGTAATTTAGATATCTCAACCAAATCAGGCACTAACACATTGATTTCAGGTAAGTTGGCATAGACAAACATGTAGTCGGTCTTGCCTTTATAGGCCTCCATTGGTTTGATATTAAAGCAGTCAACAATATCGTCACCAATTGGAACTTTGCAGTATTTATCGGTAGGAAAATTGAGAGTAAACATATCGCCCGTCTTTTTAACGACCAAATCTCCATGTTTTAGTGTTCTAAAGATGATGGTGGTTAAATCAACTTCTTTTTCGTAATGCAACACATAGGCGGCCGCCAAAGTAGCGTGACCACATAAATCAACTTCTGTGGTTGGAGTAAACCATCGAATTTCATATTCACTCTCGCTCAATTTTACAACGAAAGCTGTTTCGGCCTGATTATTTTCATCGGCAATTTGAAGCATTTTTTCTGCAGGAATCCACTTTGGTAATAAAATGATGGAGGCTTGATTGCCCGAAAAAATCCGATTCGTAAACGCATCGACCTGAAAAATCTCCAGTTGCATATCTTTTATTATAAATTGATCGTTATTAAATACCCATGGTAAGTTAGGGATTTTTACCCATTTTAAAACCAAAAAAAAAGTGCGATGTAAAATATACACCGCACTTTTTGTAAAATTGCTCTCCAGGTAGGACTTGAACCTACGACCTACGGATTAACAGTCCGCCGCTCTAACCAACTGAGCTACTAGAGAATAATCTCTTAATTTCAAATTTTGCTCTCCAGGTAGGACTTGAACCTACGACCTACGGATTAACAGTCCGCCGCTCTAACCAACTGAGCTACTAGAGAATTTTTACAACACAAAAAGCGTTGAAGCAACTTCCTTTTAATTGCAGTGCAAAACTATAAGGATTCTACAAATTATGCAATATATTTGTAGAAATTTTTACGCTTTTATTAAATTAAATTTTTGAGGCTATTATGAGTAGAGTTATTGGATTAGGAAATGCCCTTGTTGATATACTAATTAAGATGGAGAGTGATTCTCTTTTAGAGCAACTTAATTTACCAAAAGGCAGCATGCAATTGGTTGATAAAGAGAAATCAACAGAAATTATTAATCTTTTGAAAGGAGATGAGTTTAGTCAAATTTCTGGCGGTTCGGCATCAAATACGATTCATGGTTTGGCTCAATTAGGCGTTGAAACTTCGTTCGTTGGAAAAGTTGGAAATGACGATTTTGGTCAATTTTTTCAGAATGATATGGTGAAAAGTGGCATAATTCCGCAACTTCAACTGAGCAAAACGGAATCAGGAAGAGCAATTGCGCTCATAAGTCCAGACTCGGAACGCACTTTTGCTACTTATTTGGGTGCTGCAGTTGAGTTAATACCTAGCGATATTACACCTGAACTTTTTAAGGGTTACGATTATTTGCATATTGAGGGATATTTGGTTCAGAACCACGATTTAATTCGCAAAGCTGTTTCTGTTGCAAAATCATTAAAGATGAAAATTAGTCTCGATTTGGCAAGTTATAATGTTGTGGAGGCAAATCTTGATTTTTTAAGAGAGATCTCTAAAGAGTATGTTGATATTTTGTTTGCTAATGAAGAGGAGGGAAAATCTTTTACGGGACACTCTGGCGTTGCAGCATTAAGTGAAATGGCTCAGCTGGTTGATATTGCCGTTTACAAACAAGGAAAAAGTGGCTCGATCATTCAAAATGGGGCTAAAGTATATAGAGCTAGTGCTATTGAGGCAAATGCTGTCGATACCACTGGTGCAGGCGATTTATACGCATCAGGATTTTTATTTGGGCTCATAAATAACTATCCTTTAGATATTTGTGGTTCAATCGGATCTTTAACTTCAGGAAAAGTGGTTGAAGTTATTGGCCCAAAACTAGATGAATCTGTTTGGATTGAAATTAAAAAAGAGATTTCTAAACTTCAATAATTTGCTACTTACAACTGAATTAATCTGAAATAAGTACAGTTTAATAGATCATTTTTCTAATATTTTAATTTTCTTTGAACTTACTTAAATACAAAATCATTATATGCCTTTTTTGAATTCTATCTTTTCACTGATACATTCTAAACGACTAGCGCAGATCAAGCACTTCTCTTTGAATCCAGGAGAGGTTCAAAATGGTCTATTAAGTTCTCTACTAAAGAGGGCAAAGGGGACAGAGATTGGTAAATTGTACGATTTTGGGTCGATCTCCTCCGTGGCAGAATATCAAAAACGTGTTCCAATATCACCATACGAAACTTTAGAACCTCTTGTTGCTCGCACTATTAAAGGTGAGCAAAATATTTTGTGGCCCGATGAGATCAAGTGGTTTGCAAAAAGCTCAGGAACAACAACTTCTAAAAGTAAGTTTATACCTATAACGAACGACTCTCTTAATGAGTGTCACTTTAAGGGAGGTAAAGATGTTTTGGCTCTTTATAATGATCTCTATCCTGAAAATGGAATTCTAAGTGGAAAGAGTTTGACACTTGGTGGTAGCCATCAGATTAGTTCTCTTAATTCAAACTCTTATTGTGGCGATCTCTCGGCAATATTGATTGAGAATATGCCCTTTTGGACCCATCTAATTAAAACACCCAACCAATCGGTAGCTTTAATGGACGAGTGGGAGAGTAAGCTAAAAAAACTGATAGAAGTCACTGTTGATGAAGATGTTAGGTCGTTGGCTGGCGTCCCATCGTGGTTTTTGGTTTTACTCACAAATATTCTCAAGGAGAGCGGAAAATCAAATATCTTAGAAGTATGGCCTAATCTAGAACTGTTCATCCATGGGGGAATAAGTTTCACACCCTATCGAGAACAGTTTAAGAAACTTATTCCTAGCGATAAGATGCACTATATGGAGACTTATAATGCGTCTGAGGGATTCTTTGGTATTCAAACAGATCCAACTTCTTCATCCATGCTTCTGATGCTCGATTATGGTATTTTCTACGAGTTTATTACGATGTCCGAGTTAGAGAAGGGAACCAGTGGTAAAGCAATTACCATTGAGGAGATCGAACTTAACACGAATTATGCTATTGTTATCACCACAAATGGGGGATTGTGGCGCTATTTAATTGGTGATACAATCATGTTTACCTCAAAATACCCTTATAAATTCACCATCAGTGGCCGGACAAAGCAATACATTAATGCTTTTGGCGAGGAGGTAATCGTAGATAATGCCGAGAAAGCCCTAAAAGCTGCCTGTGAGGCTACTAAGAGTATTGTTTTGGAATATACAGCTGCACCTCGATTTATGAGTGCTGGAAACAATACTGGAGCGCATGAGTGGATCATTGAGTTTTCTCAAGCACCCGAAGATTTGGTTAAATTCACCAACGTTCTTGATGATACTTTAAAGAGCATCAATAGTGATTACGAGGCTAAAAGACACAAAGGATTGGCTTTAAAAGACCCAATTATTAATGTTGCAAGAGAGAATCTTTTTATCGATTGGATGAAGCAACGCAATAAACTGGGGGGGCAGAATAAAGTCCCTCGATTGTCTAATAACCGCGACTATATAGACCAGCTGCTCAAGTTGAACGCTTAATCTATCTTGCGCAACAAGATAGATTATTTGATATAAAATACTGACTACTATCTGTTTGAGAAGCAACACGCTTGCCATCTACCCAAATCTCGTAAGTCACCGTTGTTGGTTGATCGTTATAGGTAGAAAAATAGAGTGCAATTGGCTCACCTTTTTTAACTTTATGCCTAGTTTCGGTTACCCAAGGAAGTGTTACTTTTTGATTTAATAGTTTTCCTTTTCCAATTTTGTAATCTACCTCCACTGGAATAGTGTGGTTGTCTGAAAGAATTTTATATTGAATAGTTACCATTCTCTCGTCAGACATATTGTTGGCAAATACTTCTGAAATAAAGCCTGTTGAACTAATTGTTAGTATTCCTAATACAGATACAAATGCCCCAATCACGAAAAACTTACTACTTGTTTTCATTACTATATTTTTTATTGATAATTACCAAAATTACAATGGTTTACCGCAATAGCCAAACGTTTAAAGGTGTATTATTTTGCAATTTGATAAACCCAACTTAAGGTGTGACGAATCACTATATTTGAATGGCGAACGTTTAAGTGTAAAAAAGTGTATTTTTCTATTAAAAAATTGCGATATTTGCGAAATAGTTTCGCAACTCACTTACAACTCAATATTCAGGCGTATGACAAATTTAAGTGTAAAGTTTTTGGCAATTTTTCTCATTGGTGCATCTCTCTACTCTTGTCAAAAGGAGGATGATTTTATTGAACCAACAACTACACCTACGCCTGTTGTGCCACCAGTTGTTGACCCACCAGTTCTAGAGGTTGGCGCCAGTTATAAAGCTCTCAATACTATTTTTGATATCGCGTCGGTGCCGTCAATAACTCTCGAATTCTCTAAAGATGAGTGGAATAAGCTACTCAACTATTATGATATGTATGAAGATAATCAAGAATATGTGGTAAGCTCCTTTGCCATTAATCGTGCTGGTGTTATCTCTGCAATCGATAGTATTGGAATCAGATTAAGGGGCAATACAAGCCGTAACAGACCCGAGGGTGATTCTGGACAGCCTCACTCCACTTCTAATGCAGATTGGCATCATGCCCATTTCTCATTGAGTTTTGAAGAGTTTAGAGATAATCAAGAGTATTTGGGTCTCGAAAAACTTAACCTTAAGTGGTTTAAAGATGATCCTAGTTATGCAAGAGAGGTTTATTGCTACGACTTATTTGAGCGTTTTGGTGTTTGGACAGCTCCTCAATCAAGCTACTGTAAATTAACAGTTAAAGTTAAGGGCGATAATAAGGCTGCTTATTTTGGTGTTTATCAAATGGTTGAACCTGTTGATAAAAAGTATTTAAAGGCGCGCGAAGATCTGTTTGGTTATTCGGGTGGAAATTTATGGAAGGGCTCGTGGGGAGCTGGCTTGCGCGATGCTAATAGTAGTGATATGGGTGTTGATGTTAATACGTTATCTCAATCAACCTCAAAAACTTATACATATAGTCTCAAAACCAATAAAAAGAGTCTTGATGCCGCTAAAACTCAACTGAGTAATTTCATCAAAAGTTTAAACTCAAAATCGGGTAGTGATTTAAAGGTATGGTTAGAGTCGAATGTTGATGTAGATATGTTTTTAAAAGCCTATGCTGTAAATGTTATGGTTGGCATGTGGGACGATTATTGGTTAAATACTAACAACTATTATTTCTATTTCGATGACAATAATAAATTTACCTTTATTCCTTACGATTACGACAATACATTAGGCACCTCCTTAATAATTGATAGTGGAACTACAGATTTATTAAAATGGGGAAATAACGAAAATAGTCCATTAATTCCGAAAATTCTCTCAGTTACTGAATATAAAACTAAGTATATCAATTATTTATATGATTTAATTGATCCTTCAAAGGAACTATTTGATTACTCTTCAAGTGTTAGTCGGATAGAGGGTTGGCAAAATATGATCTCTTCTTACGTTTCAAATGATACACAAGAAGATATGACAATTTACGACGAACCAGCAAGTTGGGGAAACCAATCCAATTATCGACTTCTCTCTCCTTCAAATAATTTCTTTAAGATAAAAGCGGGAAGCTTGCCAGCTAAAATTAATTAATAGATTAAAACCTTATAGTGCCTCAAGGGCGATAACGGTTACGTCGTCAAAAACTGCACCTGTGGTTAATTGACGATAAATCGACTCTTTAATGGTGTTTAGTGCCTGAACCAGCGTTTTGTCCGATTGAATAATGGTTTCGATTGGAATAAGGTCTGATTTAATGCTATCGCCACGCTCTAACTCAACTAATCCATCTGTAAATGCAAAGAATTTCCCATTTTTAGGGATAATGGTTTTACCAACTTCAATTGAAGGAATAGTATCCAACATACCCAATCCAATGCACCCTTTATTGAGTTTAATAAGCTCTTTTTTACGTGGATCTTTAATTATTGGGGGTAGATGACCTGCATTAACATAGGTAAGTTTTCCATTAGAAAGATCGTATTTAGCCAAAAAGATGGTAATAAATCTATCGCCATAAGTGCTAGCAAGAACACGCTCATTAAGTATGGTTACCAGTTTTTTAAGGTCAATTTTGGCTGTAAATACAGTTCTAAAAACTGCTTGAAAGTTGGACATTAGCATGGCTGCCGAAATACCTTTTCCAGAGACATCTGCTATACAGAATCCTATTGTACTTTTTGATAATTGAATAAAATCGTAGTAATCACCTCCAACACCAAAGTGTGGATGGTAAAAGGTTTGAATATTTAGCTTTGGACTCTTAGGTAGTTGTGAATCTTCAGGAATTAGTTGAAGTTGAATTTTGGTTGCCAACTCCATCTCTTTTGCCATTGTTTGTTCCTCAAGAATCATCATCTCAACTCGCTTGTTTTCGATAGAAACAATGACTAAGTTGCAGATAAGCTGAATGAGTTTTAGATGTTTAATGGTTGGGCTAATTCCAATAGACTCTTTTGAAGTCTCCTCTTCTTCTTCTGAAGGGTCGTCGTGCTTTCTTTTCTTGTATGATAGCTCCTCTTTGCCAATTGTGTTATGACCATTTGAGAAGCTCTCTTCGGGCTCGTCGTTATATCCTATAAGAACAAATCCAATTGGTTTAAAACGATGGAAAAGTGGAATGATGGCATCAAACATTCCTAAATGAGGCGGATGGTCAACCGAGATAGTCTCAATTTGACTATACACGAGTAGATCTTCCTCAATATTGATCGCATCTCTTACCTCGGGGTCAACGCCACTCATTAAAAGAGTACTCCACTCGGCACCTTTATAGTGCGTAAATATAAGTACTTTGCTAAGGTTTAGTTGGTCAATTAGTATAACCTCAATCTCTTCTACTAGTTTTTCAGGTGAGAAATCTGCGTTGATAGTCTGCACAATATTTAATAAAATATTGAGTCTATCTTTATACATTCTTATCGAACCTTTACTCTTTTCGTCCAACATTGGAAGCGATTGAATTTTTGCTAATAAATATACGCAAAATAATAAGAATTGTTATAAAACAACTCTTATTATCTAAATAATATTTTGTTTAATTTCAAACAAGTTTATTCTCTAACACGCTCAACGTAGCTGTTGTCGCGAGTGTCAACTTTGATTTTTTCTCCTATCTCAACAAATAACGGAACCATAATTATTGCACCAGTATCTATTGTTGCCTGTTTTAATGAGTTTGTTGATGAGGTGTCGCCTCTTACTCCTGGCTCAGTGTATGTTACTTCATATACGATAAATGGAGGTAGATAGACAATTAGAGGTGTTTCTGTATCCACGTGATACATAACTTCACATGCCTGTCCTTCACGCAATAGAGGAAGGTTTTCGATTATTCCTTCAGGAACAGTTATTTGTTCAAATGACTCAAGGTGCATGAAGTTATAGCCAGACTCCTCTTTATATAAAAATTGGTAAGGACGTCGTTCAACTCTCGCTTCATCAACCTTAACACCTGCAGAAAAGGTGTTTTCGATAACCTTACCGTTCGATACGTTTTTTAATTTTGTTCTAACAAATGCAGGGCCTTTTCCTGGCTTAACATGTTGAAACTGAACTATAGTGTATAACTGACCGTTGTAGTTAATACACATTCCATTGCGAAAATCTGCTGTAGTAGCCATTTTAAATATTATATGAATTCAAAACCTTAAAAAATGCGACTGCAAAGATAATGAATTCAATGAAAAGAAGTTTATAAAAATGCAACATCAAAAGAAGATTTGCGAAATATATTTTTCTATTTAGACTTATTGAACATAAAAGGGTATTGAACACCTGCATATTTATCTAATTCTACTACAAATGAGCCAACAACGATTTCAAATTGCACCTTGATTGGGGCTCTATTTCCATCTCTTGACACCCAAAAACTCATGTGTTCTAAAGTTTCGATTTTATTCTCCTTTCTTTCGCAAAGTGAGAATTTATAACACTCGATCTCTCCAAATTTTGTCTCTACCATTTCTGTTCCACGGTATTGTAAGATGAGTTCAAAAATCTTATCACAAAAAAAAGGTTTGAAGATAAGGATCTGGTTAGGGTTTAGGTTTTCTGAAAATGCATTATTTCTCGCAAAATAGAAGGTTGAGAGAATATCTTGGATGTCTGCCGTAAGTTTATGTACACCACTTCGTTTGCTTATCGCTTCTGCTTCCTTTCTGTTATAGGTTACCTCGTTGTAATGGTGGTATCGCCCTTCATTAATATCTCTAATGGAAAGATGCGGCAAGTGGGTGTTTGAATCTATTATTGTTTCGTATCGATCTCTAATTTTATATAGATAATCTGCTACTCCAATTGTTTGGGCATGTGCTTTAATGTAGTAGCTTGGTATTCCATTATAGATGGTGTCATTAACAGATAAGTTGGCTGTTGCGCCCGTATAAAAGCCAAATGATACGGTGTATGATAAATACTCGCCTGATTTAAAGGAGTTTGTAACACTAAGTGGGTAACGATAGGGGATACCCACCTCAGCACTTAAAATTGAAGTGAATACAAGAACTATATAAGATGAAATTAGTAACCTCTTAACCATAAAAATGAAGTTCTGTTGGTTTTTGTAATCACACTTAAGTTAACAAATAAATGGAGTTTTTGATCAATTTTTGAACAAGAATCTTGCCAAACCCGCTATTCTTTTTGATTTAAACACCATTCTTAAATTTCTCATATCATTTATTTTAATTGCTTTATTATCTTTGGTGCCAAAATCATTGTACTTCAGATGAAAAATATTCTTTATAGCGTTTATGCATTCTTTTTTGCCAATCGCAGATCTCTCTATTTTAACAAACTTCTTTTTCAGTTAAGTCTCAGAGGAATGGGCGTTTCTAACTATTTAAATTATAAGATAAGTGGTGAGAAACATTTTTTGAGTAAATTATTACCTAAATATAACCCCTCATTAATTTTTGATGTGGGGGCAAATGTTGGAAATTATTCAAAACTGATAAGAGAAAAGAATCGATGCGACATACTTGCCTTTGAGCCTAATCCTCCCACTACAAAGAGATTAAGGGATAATGTGCTGGCTTTAGACGGAGTAAAAGTATTTGAAATTGGATTTTCTGATTTTTCTGGCGAAACTGAAATTTTCGATAAGCAGAGTCAGGAGAGTACCAGTCAAGCATCTCTTTATAGCGAGGTAATATCTGATTATTATCATAGTGATATTAAAAGTACTAAGATTAAACTTGAGACAATAGACACCTTTTGCCAACGGGAGGGAATATCGCGAATTTCTCTTTTAAAGATTGATACTGAGGGAAATGAGTATAAGATTTTGTTGGGAGCATCAAAAATGATAGCAGAGGAAAGGATTGATCTCATCCATTTTGAATTTAATGTCATGAATATAACAAGTAGAGTCTTTTTTAAAGATTTTTTTAAACTACTTGCTAATTTTAATTTCTATAGGTTGTTGCCTCATTCTCTATTACCTATTAATTATGCGAATCCAGTGGAGTATGAGATTTTTGCTTTTCAAAACATTATTGCAATAAGGAAAGATATTGATCAAGAGAGATAATTATGGAACCAAAAAAAAATAGTCGCACTCAACGTCAATTGTTTAGCTCTTATGTTACTACGACACTTTCAATATCATTGGTATTGTTTGTTTTAGGAACAATTGGGCTGCTGTTCTTAAATGTACAGCAACTCTCAACCTACGTAAAAGAGAATATTGGGTTAACACTAATTATAAAAAATGATGTTCGTGAAGCGGAAGCAAAGAGATTGCAGAAGATCGTAGATATGTCTCCTTTTGTAAAATCGACCGAATATGTGGATAAGGAGCGAGGTGCTCAAGAGATGAAAGAGGAGTTTGGCGATGATTTTATTGCTTATCTTGGAAGGAATCCACTTCCTGTAATCATAAAAGTTAAACTAAATGCGCAATTTGCAAATCCGGAGAGCATGCAATTAGTTGAAAAGGCATTCTCATCCTATCCAGAGATCAAAGAGATCTATTATCAAAAAGATTTGATGTCTGCAATTAACCAGAATCTGCGTAAGATAACACTCATTCTCGGCTCTTTTGGGGTTATTTTACTTATCATCTCATTTGCACTTATAAACAACACTATTCGTTTGATGGTGTATAGTAAACGATTTATTATCAACACAATGCAATTGGTTGGTGCTACAAAAGGGTTTATTCGAAAACCATTTTTGAAAAATAGTATCTTACATGGATTAATAGGATCATTTATCTCGATCATGCTTCTCTCTTCCGTTATTTACTGGCTTCAAAATGAGTTAGAGGGTGTCATTGGCTTTTCCGAAATAACACCTATCTTACTTCTGTTTGGCATGGTTATAAGTTTCGGAATTCTGATTACATTTGTATCCACATTTTTGGCATTAAATAAATACTTGAAGCTGAGAACAGATGAGCTCTATTTTTAATTTGAAAAATATTATATAATGAGTAAGATAACGAACACTAAAGAGGCACAAACTACAACAAAAGGCACTCAAGGTGCTTTTGAATTTGCCTTATCAAAAGAGAACTATAAACTACTTTTAATCGGATTTGGGATCATCTTATTGGGGTTTTTACTGA
>JAGPHP010000206.1 GCA_018055415.1 Breznakibacter sp.
GAGCACCAATTTTCCTCTTTCGAGCACCAATGTTGCTGCTTTTAACTTCGGCGTCGAAGCTTTTTGCACCAATTTTCCTCAAAATAGCTCCGATATTGGTGCTTTTTTGAGGAAACTTCTTGTTCAAAGCACCATTAATGCCCCAATTTTTCTACAAAATTGCTGTTTCGAACACCATTGTTCCCGTTATTAGAGGCAATTTTCTCGTTCATTGCACCGAAGCCGAAGTTTCAAGCAGCAATTTGCTGTTTCGCATATCTTTTAAATTAGAATAACCGGGTTTTATTTGGTGTATTTGTTTGATGATTGTTGTTTTAAAAGCATTGTGATAACAGTGTTAATCAATTTTGCAGGTGCTTTAATCATTTGGTGTTGTTATCTTTTGAAAATATTGTTGAATTGCTAAATCTGTAATGTTTTTCACCCACATTCTGGCTTCTTTTTACTATCTTTAAAAGAGTTGTTAAATCTTTTTTAACACAGCGATTTCATGGGATACAGGGGTATTAGAATTGGTTTGGCATTAAGTGGTGGAGGTGCACGTGGCTTGGCACATATTGGGGTGCTAAAGGCTCTTGAAGAGTATAATATTATACCCGATATAGTTTCGGGTTGCAGTATGGGTGCAATTGTGGGTGCACTTTACTGCTCTGGTGTTGCGCCAGAGCAAATTAAGCAGATCTTTCAGAGCGAACACCTTCGCCATCAGGTGAAAATGAAGCTCAAAAAACCAGGAATTTTTGAGTATGATGGGTTGCGTGAGACCCTAAAACGCTACTTCAAAAGTAATAGTTTTGCCGATTTAAAGCCCTTTTTGCATATCTCTGTGGCAAACTTAAATACCGGAAAAGGTGAGATCATCTCAGATGGTGATCAGTTGATTGAGTTTGTGTTGGCTTCGGCATCTATTCCTGTTATTATTAAGCCCTCGGTTATTAATGGTCAGACTTATGTCGATGGCGGATTGTTTGATAATCTTCCTACCGAAACGCTCGTGGGTCATTGTCACCGTATAATTGGATCGCACGTAAATCCAACCACTATGGTGGCTGATTTTAGTGGTATGCGAGCCATTGTTGAACGTTGTTTTCAGTTGTCTATCGATCAGAACGTTCGTGTCTCTAGGGGGTTTTGCGATTACTTCATTGAGCCACGAAGTATTAGGCATTATCATCTTTGGGATTATGCAAAAACAGAGGAGATTGTTGAGCTAGGATATTCAACGGCCGTTAAGGTGATACAACAATTTATCTTGCCTGAACTGACTGATGATATTACGGATAAGATGATGAAAACCAGTCATAATGGTGAAGCTTCTCAACTTCAATTTCAAAAGATTATTGGAGAGATGAAGTAGTAAAGATCTTTTAGATATGATGTTTCCTTACTTGAAAGATTTAATTTTTCGCCAAATAACTACCGTATTGTAACGCATTCCATCGTAAACGATGACAAATATAAGGGTGGTGATAGGGAACCAAAATGTTGAAACACCCATATCTTTATATAAAAAGCCACCCACTAAACCTCCAAATATAAAGAAGAAGATAATAACTAATCGGAGATTTACTTTGTATTTGAGCACCTCTTTTCGATGCTCTTTGTGTGTAATTAGAGTTGAGAGTTCAATGCCTAAATCGGTAAACATTCCTGTTAAGTGCGTGGTTCTAACCACCGAGCCTGAGATGAGCGATACCATGGCATTTTGCATTCCCATGGCAAACAGAAGTGTCCCTGCTAATAGCTCGATATCTTGCGTTGTTAAGTTATTACTTCTAGGGGTTGCATACATTACAAGTGCTAAGAGTATTACTTCGGCTAAAAGTGGATAAGTGTAGGCCGTGCGGCGTGTGCGCCCTACGATGGTAACGGCTAAACTCGAGATGAAAGCACCGCAAAGAAAGGTAATTAACCAAATGGCAAACATAATTGCACCAGAGTAATCTCCTACCGCAATTTTTTCAGACATTAGAGCCACGTGACCCGTAATGTTTGTTGTAAAAACCATAAATGTGCTAAAGCCAATAACATTTACAAAACCTGCCGTTAAGCTCAAAAGAGCCGCCAGCATGACATTGTGCTTAAATGTCCGTTTTTTGCCAGTATGTGATAACATGTACAAAACTAATTAGGGCTCAAAATTACAAACTTTAACCACCTTTCTAAGAGATGTTTTGGTGTTATACAGCAGAAAAGTTAGTTGATAATTGTTAATGGTTAGGTGTTAATGGTTAAGGTGTACTAATTTTTTTGATCGATGGTAAATTGGTGCAATTACATAAGAGGTACTCTTTAAAGCACCAAAAGCCTGTCGCAATAGTGCAACAAGCTTTTGGGAGAATAAAATTCTTTCTGATTTTAGGATGACAATGGGTTAGTCCACTTTAATTGGATCGGCCCACGTGCCACGGTAAATTAGTTTTTCGTTGTGAATGCGTTTTACAAATTTGCCAAAACGAATATCAACACCTACAGCTACATTTAGCAGCAGATATTTATCTTGAAGAGCATACTCATCGGTAAATGTAACAGAAGGCTTGTCGGTAGCAATCTCTTTCGATCTCATCTCCGGACCATCCCATCCTTGATGAGGCGCAAAGGCATATTTAACCGTTTTGTCGAGCTTAAAGATAGTGTCGTTTGTAATTGTAACGGTTGTTTTTAGTGCTTTTACTTTATCTAAATTATCTGCATTAAAGACCAAGTTAATCTCTGGAAGTTTGATCTCATTTTTAGAGGTAAGTATAACGATTGACTCCCATTTAAGAAGCTCATTTGCTTTGTTATAGAACTCAAAAATAAGCTCACGATCTGTGATAGCTGTCTCTTTGAAATCAAATGAGTCTTTAAAATGATAGCCAGAAACAATTGAGTCGTAGATCACTTTATCGTCGTAAATGACTTTTACTTTAGCCACATCATCTCCTAAAAAGAACTCAAAAGGAACCGCTTGGGTGTATATTTTTTGGTTACGAGGCGCTGCAATAAGTGCTTTGTTGTACTTTGCAAATTCGTACCAAACTGGGCGTGGATAACCAATGGTATCTTTATCGTTAGCATAACCCCAGTAGCCAAACCACTCCTCAGGCAGTGGATTATGAACACCAGGTTCACCAGCTTTCCACCATCCATCGGCATAATAGAATGGGCAGATACCAGCCACTTCTGAGTCGAGTAAGTCGCTTATGTTTTGAACTACGTGACTAGCTTGTCGTTCGCGTGTGTTGCCGCCATACAAGCCCCAACCAATTGGTGATACTGACATACCAAACTCGGTAACTAAAACGGGTTTGTTTTCGCCATTTAACTTTTTAAGATATTGAAAATGGTTTGCAAATCCTTGAGTATAACCTTGTAATCCGTCGTTGTAGTCGTAGGTATTAAAACCATAAACGTCAAATATTCGCTCATTCAAATACTCGCCAATACCCGAGTTGTTCGAGATAGTAACAGGTATTCCTGGGTGCATTTCATGAATGATTTGCGTTACGCTTGTCCATAAATTAAAGGTGTTTTGCGCCCCTTTTTTATAGATATGCTCCACCATTGGTTCATTCATAATAAGATAGGTAATGATACAGTCGTAATTTTTAGACCAGCTCATCACTTTTTTTACCTGCTCGTGTGCATCGGCAATGAATTTTGGATCATCAAAGTTGCCATCAGGCAGTATCCAGATGCCATAAACAAGCATTAAACCGCTCTCTTGAATGAGTTTTACCTCCTCCTCGGTAAGTTCGCTCCAAGTACGAACGGCATTAAATCCAGCCTCTTTAATCACTTTCAAGTCCTGACGCATACGAGCAATCTCAAGCACTTTGGCATCTTTGTAGGGATGCTGTCCTGGACGTGCCGCAATTTCGTAACCTAAGGCATTGATAAATGTTTTTTGCCCATTAATAAAATAGGCACCCTCTTTAATTTCGGGAGTTCGAGGTTTGTTAGGCTCTTCGGTGCTACGTTTTGAGCAGCTCATGG
>JAGPHP010000207.1 GCA_018055415.1 Breznakibacter sp.
CACACCTGCGATTTAGGCGCTGAAAATACAAACTATCGCTTAGGCTTAAAACGAGCCAATGCCCTTGTCTTAGCCTTTGAACAAGCAGGAAAAGAGCGCAGCAAAATGACTCCATCCTCAAAAGGCGAACTCCAACCAACCGTTCCAAACACCTCCAACGAAAACCGCAAGAAAAACCGACGTGTAGTGGTGGTTATTGAAGATATTGAGTAAATAACAATAGTTATAAAAAAGGGTATATATGTCAAAAATAGTTGGTAAAACACATATGTAGCACTTGTTTTTACAAGCATTTCGGAAAGTTTATTGAAATTCATTTCAATAAACTTTTTTGTTATGACAAAATCAAAGAAAAAACGTTGTTGGGCTTGTGGAAGTTTGGATGTAATAAAGTGGGGCATTCAAAACAATAAACAGCGATACAAATGCAAAAATTGTGAAATACTTTTTACATCATCTAACACAGGAGTAAGTCAAAAAAATAGAAAAGTTTGGTTCCGCGAATGGATAATAGGAAAACAAACATTTGCACAATTAGTCTCTAAAAGTGGTTATAGTGAACGTACTTTAAAGCGCTATTTTTACGCCTATCTAGACCATTATCCAGAATGGCAATTCAGTAAACAGGAATCACTTAATTTATTAATTGATGGAACCTATTTTGCTAACAAGGTTTGCTTGATTTTATATCGTAATAATAACATTAAAACAACTCTCTTTTATCGTTTGACTGATGGAGAGTGGGAAGAAGAGTTACGCGAAGATCTTGAGAATATACTAAAATTAGGTATCACAATAGAAAGCGTAACTTGTGATGGATTACGTAATATTTTTAGAGCTATTAGAAAAGTAACTCCTACAACAATCATTCAGCGTTGTCTTGCCCACATTCAGCGTGAAGCGTTGATTTGGTTGACAAAACACCCTCAAAGTCAAGCAGGATTTGAATTAAGAGAGGTTGTAAAAACTCTCCATTTGATTGATAATCGAGATAAATGGGGGTACTGGATTATGGAAGTTGTTCATTGGCACGAAAAATATCATTCATATGTAAACGAAAAAACATATCAGGAGCAAACTGGGCGTTATTGGTATAAACATCGAAGCGTTCGAAAAGCTTTTGTCCATATAAAGAGAGCTTTACCTGACATGTTTCATTATTTGGATAACCCACGAATTCCCAAAACGACCAATGGATTGGAATCCTTTTTTGGCCATCTAAAGCAAAATATCTCTGTACATAGAGGGCTATCTAAAGAGCATTATAAAAACTATATAAAATGGTATTTGCATTTTAAAAACAATGCTCCTTGAGTTTTCTAAGCCATATAGGATACCAATAATAAAAATGGAGAAACCAAAGTCCCTCCATTTCTATTATTGTATATCCAAAAGCCTATTGCTATTAGGTTGCTCTCCAGCAGAGCCTAAGTACTCTTCAGCTTTGTTCTCGTAAGTTAATCTTTATTATTTGAAAAATCACCAACTATTTTTGGCATCGTTACCTAAAAAAGAGCGAGGCTGTCCAAATCAATGAACAGCCTCGCTCTTTTAATATATTATAACACCCTACTCTCGTAAACGTATCATTCCAACCTTATTCTTACTCTTAATCGTTAACGGAATCTTCTCCACCGTTACTAAGCTCGAGTCAAGACCATACAAGAAAACATCACTCACGGCTATCCCTTTCAAAATAAAATAGAGATTCAAAGTCCATTTTTGCACAAAAGGCAAATCAATCTGTCTCGTCACCCTTCTATCAATCTGAACATACCTAAAGTCCGTACGCACATCGTACTGACGCAACGATGGATGTGAACTAATCGGATCAAATCTACCCTCCTGAGCCATGTGTTCAAGCACTTGAGCAAAATACTCATTGATCTTTGGCTGAACCTTAAATCCTATATAAAAGTCAATTCTATAAATAACACCCTCCGACAGCGTAGTTACCTTATACTCCAACATAAACGGATCTTCCACAATATCTACATGCAAAAACCAATAAACATCCGCTCGCTTTGGCTGACGCGTTATAATTGAATAGATCGTCTTTGCCTCAATATCTGTCTTATTATCAGCATGCGTTGTATATACCAACTGACTACAAAACTTTGGCAATGTATGATCCCTGCTCAATGCCGTAATCACAGGTATTGCAGGGCCAATCTTATCAAACGTAATAAACCTATTTCGTATCTTTCGTCCGTAATACATAATGGCCATAACAATACCAAAGAACGATGCCAATATAACCGTAAAGTAACCTCCGTGCATAAACTTCTGCAAGTTTGCAATCAAGAAGGCTCCCTCAATCACAAAATAAACCAAAGCAAACACCGAAATCCAAATGGCATGAGTACGACGCAACATCAAATAATAGACCATCAAAATGGAGGTCATTAACATCGTAATCGTAATCGACAAACCATAAGCTGCTTCCATGGCCGATGAGGTCTGAAAAAAGAGTACCACCACCACACACGCACCATACAAAAACCAATTTAAAATCGGAATATACATCTGACCCTTAGCACTCGATGGATACTTCGTAAGCATCTTTGGCCAAAAATTCAATGACATAGCCTCGCTAATCAAAGTATATGAACAACTAATAAGCGCCTGTGAAGCAATTACAGCCGCAATAGTCGCCATGATAATACCATAAGGCAAAAACCACGATGCCATAATACCATAAAACGGATTCGTCTCGGCAGTAATCGTATCCAAGTTTGATAACACCCATGCACCCTGACCCAAATAATTAAGTATAAGCATCGCCTTCACATACACCCAACTCACCCTAATATTCCTTATTCCACAATGACCCAAATCGGTATATAAAGCCTCCGCTCCGGTAGTACACAAAAACACAGCACCTAGCAACAAAAATCCACCGGGATGATTCATCAACAAATTAATACCATACATAGGATTAAATGCCCTAATAACCATCGGATTATGCACCAACGCCGTAATTCCCAACACCCCCAGCATCGTGAACCAGATAAACATCAAAGGTCCAAACGACTTACCCAAAAAAGAGGTTCCAAACTGCTGAACGACAAATAGTAGCGTCAAAATCATCAACACAATCGGAATCACGGCTATATCCGGATTATTAATCTTCAAACCCTCAATAGCCGAAACCACCGTAATGGCGGGCGTTATAATACCATCTGCCAAAAGCGTACTACCACCAATAATGGCAAAAATAAAAAGCCACTTCTTCTTCCTGCGCAACAACGCAAAGAGCGAAAATATCCCACCCTCACCCCTGTTATCGGCCTTAAGCGTAATCAATACATATTTAACCGTTGTTTGCAACGTCAACGTCCAAATAATACACGAGAGAGCACCCAAAATCAGCGATTCATTCACCACCGACGAGGCACCCATTATCGCCTTCAAAACATAAAGTGGAGATGTACCAATATCACCATATATAATTCCCAGACTTACCACAACCCCAATAAAACTCAAGGAGGTCAATTTGTCTTTCACATGTGCCATAACTATCTAATATACATACAAAAATGAAGGCACAAATTAAACACAAAAAGAGATAACATTTACATAAAAAGCATAAAATTATACTAATTATAATCATTCTTTAGAAGCCCTTATTTCAAACACGTTCAAACCAAAAATAAAACATCAAAAAAGCACTACACACCCCAATAAACACCCCCTTAAATGAACAAAATACTAATACTATTTGGGCGTGCCACCAAAAAGGCCCACTCCCTTACCGCATAACTCCAAATAAAATAGAATATCTTCTTCCCCCGAGGGCCTTTTTGCTGTCGGGTCGCCGCTTCAACTCCTCGGCCGGCCACTTCCTGCCTACAGACGCACAGCTGTGCGTCTCTAACAATTCAAATCGTGGCCGTCCTGCGGGGTTTCTCGCTCTGCCCCTCACGCAGGGCCATAGCATAACCCTGCGATATCATCAGCATCCTGAAACAGTAAAA
>JAGPHP010000208.1 GCA_018055415.1 Breznakibacter sp.
GTAGTAGGCGCTGGACGAACCGATACGGGTGTGCATGCTAGTTACTATGTATTTCATTTTGATTTTGAATTAGATAAAGAGATCGATACTCTTTTATTGACCGAAAAACTAAATCGAATACTTCCAAACGATATTGTTATTTACTCAATTCAACAGGTAGATAGTGAGTTGCACGCTCGTTTTGATGCTCAAAGACGCACCTATTTTTACTTTGTAAGTGAACTTCGGAATCCGTTTAAGGTGGATACGCTCTTCAAGCCCCATTATAAGCTCGATTTTGACAAGATGAACGAAGCTGCAAGTTTACTTTTTGAATATAACGATTTCACGAGTTTTGCAAAACTACATACCGATGTTAAAACCAATTTGTGTACCATTGATGTGGCCGATTGGCGCAAAATTGATAACGAGTGGGTTTTTGTTATAACTGCTAACCGCTTTCTAAGAAATATGGTTAGAGCAATTGTCGGAACCCTTTTGGAGGTCGGAAAAGGAAAAATGTCCATTGAGGAGTTTCGTAAAGTAATTGAGCAAAAAGATAGATCTAAGGCTGGTACTTCTGCGCCTGCTCATGCACTTTTTTTAGCGGATATCACCTATCCACCAGATCGATTTACGCCAAAGCAAAAACTACAGTTACGTTAATACGTCACAAAACGATATCTAAACTATTATCACCATTTAGCACTAATAAATATGAATTCACTCATTCAGTTCGATAAAGAGTTATTACTCTATCTAAATTCACTAAACACACCTCTATTTGATCGTTTCTTTTGGATCTACACCTCCATTCCAATTTGGGTGCCGCTCTATCTTGTTATTGCCTATCTTTTTATCAAACCTAACTATAAGACTGGTTTAATCTTGGTTGGAGGACTTATTTTAACTTTTGTTCTGACCGATCAGATTAGTTCTGCGTTGTTTAAAAATCTATTTGAAAGATGGCGTCCAACACATGAACCCACTTTAGAGGGACTTGTACGAATATTAAATAATTACAAAGGAGGTCCTTATGGCTTTGTATCAGGACATGCGGCTAATTCATTTGCTTTAGCAACCTTTGTATCCTATTTTTTTAAAAATAGATGGGTTACAGCCACCCTTTTTAGCTGGGCTGCCATCAATGGCTATTCGCGCATCTATTTAGGCGTTCACTATCCTGGTGATGTGTTGTGTGGAGCGCTTGTAGGTATATCTATTGCTTGGGGAGTTATCTCTCTCTTAAATTTTGGAGAGATTAAATATAAACTCTTCTCACGTCAAGGCGCTAATCCATTACAAGATGGCGCGTTATACAAGCAGAGCTATCAAACTATTTTATTAGCCGTCGGTATAATGGTAGTAACCATCTTGTTGGCAAGTGTTTCAATGACTAAATTTATATAAGACCCTAAGAATTGAAACAGTAAATTTTGTCTGTTATTTTCTTATAGACTTCTAAGTTATTCTCTTGGAGTGAAACCTAGGGTGAGGTTATTTATAAAGGCACACAATTACTATCTATTTACTTAATATAATTAGCATTCTTGTTTTTAATAGGAAAAAAGAAGTGTGAAAATTTGTTTAATTACCATAATTTGCTAATTTTACTTATAACAATGTTCACTAAATCTTTTTACTATGAGCACTACAACAATAACATTTAATCAGCTAAGGAAGATTAAAGACAGTCTGCCAGCTGGAAGCATGCAACACATTGCTGCTAAATTGAATATGAATCCAGATGATGTGCGTAACTATTTCGGCGGTGATCATTATGTAGTGGGTCACTCCGTAGGTTTGCATGTTGAGCAAGGACCTGATGGTGGGATAGTGGTCTTAGACGACACAACCATTTTGGAATTAGCCAACGATATTATCTCTGGTAAGGTTTCGGTTAATTAATTTGTAATATCAATTGATTTAGTTACGAGTGATACTCACTAACAATAAATTGTTAGGAGTTTAGAAAGTAAATAGTAAGCACCATGAGCCGGGTTCGTGGTGCTTTTTTATTGCCAAACGTTCTAACTTAATGTGAGCTCGATAAGAAAATTCAATAATTCACCCCTCATTGTTCCATCGGAGCAACCGTACCAAGCCGTGGAAGTAAGTCCACGGGATAAGGTGATTTTATCCTCATCGATCCATAGGATCGACCCTCCTAAAATTGCAGAGCATAATATTAAATAAAACGGTCGATCCCATGGATAGATATGATCTCACACCTCGATTTCCGTGGGTTTACACCCACGGCTAGAAACGGACGATCCTATGGATCGTAATAGATGTAAAAATAAAATCAACACTTATGATGTCTCTAAAAAATAACACTCTCTAGGCTCACAAGCTAAGATTTAGCCACGCAAGATTGAAATTAGCTATTCCAGATGCGCCAAGCCTCTTCTGCTTGACCATACAACATTTCAAGTCCATTAACCGCAACAGCACCATTAAGCTCGCCTTGCTGCATAAATTTGGTCTTCTCTGGATTATAAACTAAATCGTAAAGCAGATGATCGTTGGTGAGTAGGTGATAAGGAATATTTGGACTACTCTCTATGTCGGGAAACATACCTAATGGGGTCGTGTTTATGATAAGAGTGTACTCTGCAATAACATTAGGTGTTATCTGCTCATAAGTAAGTATATCCGACGAAGATGAGCTACGTGAAACATATCGGTATTCAATACCTAACCGCTTTAAAGCATATTCTACCGCCAACGATGCGCCACCAGTGCCTAAAATCAGCGCTTTCTTATGTTGAGGCTTCAAATACTTTATCAAAGAATTTTCAAAACCTATAATATCGCTATTATACCCTTTCAAATGCTTCTTTCCGTTGATAGTGGATATTTTTACAACATTAACCGCTCCAACCTCTTTAGCAATATCATCTAATTCATCTAAATAGGCGAGAACTTGCTTTTTATACGGAATAGTGACATTAAAACCCTTTAATGAATCCTTCTCTCTTAATATCTCCTCCAGAACTTCGATAGAAGCGATAGAGTAGTTCTCATATTCGGCCTCGATATGAAGATCTTGAAACTTTTGAGTAAAATATTTTTGAGAGAATGATTGCTTGAGTGGAAAGCCAATTAAACCAAATGTTTTCATATGATATAAATAAAAAAGCCAAGTATTACCCTGGCTTAATATTGATTGCCTATTATATTGTCTGTTTTAAAATATCTTCAGGTAAAAAGTGGAGTAGGGTGTCGCCTCTCAATCCCAAACGAAGTGTCTCAAGTGAGATGACTTCATCGGTCGCAATATTTCCAAGATTAACATTTGCTCCAATATGTTGAATAAACCAAACTTGTTGACTCTTTTGTGGAGCCTCCCAAATGATTTTATCTTTATCAATACAGTGCTCAATCTTATCAATTAACGTCACATTAGCGCTTCCGTTAGAGTTAAAGATGCCCACAGTGCCTGTTTCGCGTGCTTCTGCAATAACTTTCCATGAACCAGCTTCAAGTTCGTGCGCCATCATCTTAATCCAATCGGCATCAGGAATGATTTTATCAGCGATTTTGGAACCAACTTCCGACATAACGGTAACTTGAGTAGAGAGTTGACGAATATATTCGAGTTTCTCATCGTGCGGCATAGTAAGAGTGCCATCTGAAACCTCGGCATAACTCATGTTGTAACTATCTATAAAACGTCGATAGTCGTCAAACATTCCTCTTGCAACAAACGCTTCAAAAAGAGTTCCACCAAAATAGGTTTTTAAATTAGCATCTTTATAAAGAGCCAGTTTTTGCTTTAGATTATTGGTAATAATAGATGTGCCGAAGCCTAATTTAACGATGTCGCAATACTCGGCACTCGATGAAATGAAATCCTCAGCTTGTCTAACACTTAGGCCCTTGTCCATCATCATGGTAAGGCCATTTTCTCTAGGCTTTAAAGGTCTCTCCGGAAAAAATGGTAACTTATAATTCATCATTATCTGATATTTCGTT
>JAGPHP010000209.1 GCA_018055415.1 Breznakibacter sp.
TCCATTGTGAGTTCCGATTTTGCAACATCAGTTATTCCAGGATGGCATGCTACCGTGTTTCCGCTCTATTTCTTTACGGGCGCGATCTTTTGCGGCTTTGCCATGGCGCTCTTCCTCATCATCTTGACACGTAAAACTCTCCATCTTGAAAACTACATCACCATCAATCATATAGAGTTGATGAATAAAATTGTGATTGTAATGGGATCGGTTGTGGCGCTTATCTATACTGCCGAAGCGTTTACAGCTTGGTATAGTGGCAACTTATACGAACAATATGTATTTATGAATCGTGCTTTTGGCCCTTACAAATGGGTTTATTGGACCATGATGACCTTTAACTTGCTAGTTCCACAGCTCTTGTGGATTAAGAAGTTAAGACGTAATATTTGGGTAACACTTGCCTTTGCTGTACTCATAAACATCGGAATGTGGTGCGAGCGATTCATTATTATAGTAACCTCGTTACATCGTGATTTCTTACCATCGAGCTGGACACTATACATTCCTACATGGGTTGAAGTAGCCATATTTACTGGTACTTTGGGAATCTTTTTTGCAATGTATTTCCTATTTATCCGATTCATTCCGGTGGTTGCTATAAATGAGGTAAAGAGTATTTTAAAGAGTAACGGAGAGAAATAATATGAACTCTATGAAAAATTCAAAATTTGTAACAGGATATCTTACTTGCGAAGAGGAGTTAGTTTCGGCTGTTAAATCACTAAAATTGAGCGATGTAACCATTGAAGATGTTCGCACACCCTACCCCATTCATGGATTAGATAAAGTGATGGAGTTTAAACCGTCAAACATCTCTACAGTAGCATTTTGGGCTGGGACTATTTCATTTATTGGTACACTTGGATTGCAGGTATTTATCTCAAGCGTTGTATATCCTATTAATTATGGTGGCAAACCATTTGCATCAATTCCCTCCTTTATGCCTATAACCCTGATGGTAACCTTTTTAGTAACTATAGTGTCGATAGCTGTTGCCTTTTTTATTCAGTCTAAACTTGGCCCAGGGGCATCAATAGAGATATTAAACGAAGGGGCAACCGATGATCAGTTTCAGATTATTGTGTCGGGCGATGCAGGGGTTGAGAGATTAACAGCCCTAAACTGCCACGACATAAGAGAGGTTGAGATTAAATAAGTTAGATTTTTTAGTTGATAAGATATGAACCAACCATTTCAAATACCAGCCTCGTTAAAACGCATTTTGATTGCTGTAGCCATTATTGGCGCTCTCTTGGTAGCCGCTTCGGTGGTATTAGGGTTAAATAGCGGCAAGGAGTTTTGGGCAAATATTCTTCTGAATGGATATCTCTATTTAGGAATTGCAGGCTCGGTAACGCTTTTCTTGGCTATTCACACCATTGCCGAGTCGGGATGGCATGTGGCTATTCAGCGAGTGTTAGAGAGTATTGGAGCCTATTTGCCCATTGCTGGAGTCATTCTACTGCTTTTGGTACCAGGGATTCACTCAATTTACGAATGGAGCCATCCTACCGAAGACAAGCTTCTATTGGCCAAACAACCCTTTTTAAATATGCCCTTTTTCTTGATAAGAACCTTTGGGTTTATTGCCATTTGGAGCGGTTTAATGATCTGGATACGTAAGTACTCACTGTTAATGGATCTCGATCCAAATCCCGATTATTTCAAGAAGATCAAACGCCTCTCTTCAATATTTGTACCTCTGTTTGTATTTACCTACTTCTTCTCGTCGTGGGATTGGATCATGTCGCTCGAACCGCACTGGTACAGCACCATGTACGGATTTTACATGGTGGCCAATGCCATGGCAAGCGGCCTATCTGCAACCATTTTAATTCTCTATTTGATAAAGAGATTTGGAGGTTTAAGAGAGGTTAACGAGGAGCATCTGCATGATTTGGGCAAATATCTCTTTGGGGTCTCCATTTTCTGGGGCTATTTGTGGGGTTCGCAATATCTACTCATCTGGTTTTCAAATATTCCTGAAGAGTCGGTCTATTTTGTTAAACGATGGGATAACTACCCTATTCTGATGAATATAAATGTGATTCTCAACTTTTTTGTTCCCCTGTTCCTACTCATGACGCGCGGGAGTAAACGTATTTGGAGTTGGGTAGCTCTAGTATCTGCCATTGTTTTGGTAGGCCACTGGCTCGATTACTTCATCAACATCATGCCAGGAGCAACGGAAAGCTTTCCATCTATTTCGATTATTTCAATTGGAGCAGCCTTGTTGTTTGCCGCCACTTTTGTCTATATCGTTCTTTTAAACTTTTCGAAACACGCCGAAATGCCTCAAAATCATCCCTACAAAGAGGAGAGTTTTGAGTATGAGAACGATTAATTTATACTATTCGATTTTATTAGTGGGCAGAGGGGATTTGGAGCATATGAGCATCTGCCAAACATTAAAAAAAGATATAAAATGAGAAAGAGTCTATTTATCCTTTTACTTGCCATTGCGGCTTTTGGGTGCGATCATGATAGAAACAGACCTGGGCAAACCTACTTCCCCGATATGGAGGAGTCGCAGGCATATGAGACCTATTCTTCTAACCCCAATACGGCAAATGGTGCTACAAATCAGATGCCTGTAAAAGGTGCTATTCCGCGGGAGATGATTCCATACAATTTTGTGCGAAGCGCAGAGGATAAGAAGTTGGCAGGCATCGAATATCAAAATCCGTTACAAGTAACCAAAGAGAATTTGGCCGAGGGAAAACGACTTTATACAATCTATTGTTTCTCTTGTCACGGAGATAAAGCAGATGGTAAAGGATTATTATATACCAGCGGCAAATATCCCTATCCGCCAGCCTCTCTCTTAACGCCTAAAGTACAAGAGGTTCCGGATGGTGAGATATTTCACGCCATTTCAGTTGGTTTTGGCGTAATGGGAGCACACGATGGTCAGATAAAACCAGACGACAGGTGGCGTATTGTGCAGTATGTTAAAGGGTTATGATGATTCATTAACCTCCTTATTTAGCCCAGCTATTCAGTGATTGGAGGTTTTAGGGGAGGTCAAAGTATATACTCGTTAAAAAACAGCTGACAGGCCTTCGGGACCTCTCAGCTGTTTTTATATATCTTTACAAAAAATAATTCAACAAATCATGCACGTTGTTTCGGTAAACCGGTCAGATAAAAAGGGTACAATCAAAACGCCCGTTTCTCAAATAGAGTTAAGCTCCATAGGTGTGGAAGGCGATGCGCACTCGGGCACATGGCATCGTCAGGTTTCGTTGTTGGCCGAGGAGAGTATCAACACCTTTTCAACCAAATTAGGACGAGTGGCCAACTATGGCGAGTTTGCCGAAAATATTACCACTTGTGGCGTTGAGCTCCATAAATTAAAGCCTTTTGATAGACTAAAATTTAACGATGTTCTCTTAGAAATCACCCAAATAGGTAAAAAATGTCACGGCGAAGGTTGTGCCATTTACAGTGAAGTTGGAAACTGCGTAATGCCTAAAGAGGGTATCTTTGCACGCGTTATTAAAGGCGGAACTCTTAAAAGTGGCGATGTGTTTACCGTTGTGCCTAAAATTTATCGTTGCCTTGTAATTACCATGAGCGACCGCGCCAGTAGAGGTGAATACGAAGATAAGAGCGGCCCTTTGCTAAAGAAGTTAGTGGAAAATTTCTTTACAGAATCGGGCAAACTCATTGAGTTTGACACCACCATTTTACCTGACGATGAAGAGGCGCTTTTAAATGCCATAGTTACCTCGCACAAATACGATTTGATATTCACCACGGGGGGCACAGGCATTGGGAAACGCGATATTACACCCGATATCATTAGTGGATTATTAGACAAAGAGATTCCAGGTATTATGGAGCTTATACGCGTAAAATATGGAGTCGAAAAACCAAATGCACTGTTAAGTCGCGGAGTGGCTGGTGTTCGAGGCAATAGCCTAATTTTCACCCTTCCAG
>JAGPHP010000210.1 GCA_018055415.1 Breznakibacter sp.
TAAAAAAATATCCAATCTTTAAGTAGTTTATCTATATTTGCACAAATTATTACTGGCCACGTAGTTTAATGGATAGAATGGGGGATTCCGGTTCCTCTGATATGGGTTCGAGTCCCATCGAGGTCACACTTCTTCTTAACCCTCTCTCCATAAAAACGTATGGAACGATATTTACAAAAAGAGCTTAAAATCAAAGAGATATATGCCTCTATTGCGGAATGGCTAACCATGTTGTTAATTGGATCAATACAGCTCCATTTTATCTATTTAGTTTCCCAAACCAACTCTATCACTAACAGTCAATTAGCCACCATTGGATTAACCTCTTTAGCTCTGTTGTTAATGGTGGGTTACTACTTTACACATAAAAGAAGCTTAACCAAAATACGAATCCGAATCCAATATAACAGAAGTATCAAATTCATTGCTCTAAACGATTTGCTTCTGATTATGGCTACAATGTCGGGGACACTCTCCATTTTTTACTTGAAACAGTGGGTTCATCTGCCGCCCATCATCGTGGCCACCTTTGTTGCAACAATTGTTACACTACTGCTCCAAATTAAAGAGTTGGAGATTTTACATGGATGTGACTTTGCCTTTTATGCGGGGATTTTTACCGGATTAACATCCAATCTAAACAATTCACCCTTTTTCATCGTTTTAGCATCTTTGCTTACCGCTGTTCTCTATATTTTATCCAAAAATCTGCTAGTGGGTGTGGGTGGACGACTAGGTAGCTTTGCTTTTGTTGCCATTTGGCTAACAACATTAATTGCGTTTTAACCTTATGAGCATAGAGTCTCTTTTTGTCGTACTAACAGCTCTTTTGGGCGGGTTATCAACCTTCATGCTCCAATCAAAATCGATGGTTAGCAAGGTTCAAGCCTCTGCTATCACAACTCTCATCTTCTCAACAGCTCTCTATTGGGTGGTTAGTGCGTTTGATCTAATGATTGATTCAACTCTGTTCATGGCTATCTTTTGGGGCGCCTCATTTATAGGAATGTCATCTTCCAAAATTATTGATTGGAAAAGTATCCTAATCGCCTCGGCTATATTTGCTCTGCTCTTTGAGCTCTCCGAATCGGTCGAAAAGAGCCACGGTGGCAAGTTAGGACTTCTTGCAGCCATCGCTTCCATCGCGGCTTTAGCCATTGTTTCTATCCTTGCCTATGCTCATAAACGATTAAAATAGGATGAATTTGATGTGTAAAATGGTTAAAAATTAATTGAATACGACGTAACCACTAGTAAAAACTTTATAATTGCTTCAAATACCTGATGAAAGCACACTCCCAAATTGCAACCACAACATCTTGGATTTTAATCCAAGGTGTTGATTTATAGACGTTTGATTTTAATTTCTTACATCGAACTCACCTCAAAATAAAAGCAGCCAGTAGATGATCTACAACATATCGCAAACTATTTAGCTCTTGTTTATATCGGTTAAATAGTGTAACTTGAAGTCTATTTTAAAGTTCCTAGATATGAAAACATCATTAAACTTCATCGCTCTCATTTTGTGCTGGTTCACCATCTATTCAGAGTCAATTGGCCAAGAATTAAAACGATACCCGTTCAAATCCGCTATTGTGGAGTATTCAACTTCGGTTGAGGGCTCGGTGATGGGCATGGGAGTTGTGAAATCGGTAGGGCACAAGAGCCTTTGGATTGATAATTATGGGGTAAATGAGGCTGAACTAAAAAAAGAGCGAAGCGAAACCACCATGATGGGACAAAATAGTGTGGAGGAGAAAGAGAACTTAAAAATTATCGACAAAGATTATATATACGATATTAACCTCAAAGAGCAAACTGGTACAAAGATGAGCATGAAGGATGTGGCCGAACTAAGTAAAGCCATGTCCGATGCTTATGTAAAAAATAATAATCCATCCACTTTAAAAGAGTTTGTGGAGAAAAATGGTGGTAAATGGCTTGGGCAAGAGACATTTTTAGGCAAGAGCTGTGATGTTTTTGAGTTTATGGAGATAAAACAGTGGGTATATAAAGGTATTACACTCAAGCTCGAGGGCAATATCATGGGGATGAATATCAAAGAGGAGGCCATTTCATTTGTAGAAAATGGACCCATAGCAAGCGAGAAATTTGCAGTACCTAAGGGCGTTGAATTTACAGAGATGGCCAAGGGAATCTATCCCTACGATGATCAGTTATATGCTGCTCCAATTGAGGCGGGCTCCTTAGGGATTACATTTGAGCAGTTTCAAGAGGCTTTAGCAGAGGCTAAGATAAGTGGATATTCGCAAATAACCTCCACCGAGCAAGATGGCGGATATATGGCAATCTATATCAAAGATGACCAAAACATGTTCACAATACAAGCTTTACCTTTTTCAAACATCGACATCCCTGAAGGTGAAGAGTTTACTACCATTCATAAAAATCCGATAAACAATCACGACGCGAAGCTTGTGAAAATCATTGAGGATGAAGATGATGTAAACAGCTCAACCTTCTTGCTGGTTGTAAGCTATCCTGAGTTGCATATGAAGCTATTTATTGCCTCTCCTCAAGAGAGCAACATCCCTCTTTTAGAGGAGATTGGCGCAAAAGTCATCTTTTAATAAATTAATAATTAGATGAATAACAGCCGATTTGTCCAACACCTCACACAACTACAATACTCAAACGAGCAGATCCATAAAATCTGCGCCATCTTTACCGAAGAGGTCGTTTTAAACCGAAACGATCTCTTTTTAAAAGAGGGGACCATCTCCAAACAACTAGGTTTTGTTTTAGAGGGGATGATACGGTATTACTACATCACCGAAGATGGCAATGAAGTAACTCGTTGGGTATTGCTTCAAAATGAGTTTATTACAAGCTTTAGCAGTTTCATCACTCAAACCAAAGCGCTCGAAAATATTCAGGCCATTAAACCCACTCATATTCTTTATACCACAAAGGATAGATGGATAAAACTCTACAACGAAGAACCTTTCGTAAGAGATTTCTGGACGCGATCCATTGAGTATTATCTTATTGGTATGGAGGCGCGAGTCTATTCGCTCATTGCCCTCAATGCTAAGAGCCGCTACGAGCAACTACTCAAAGATTATCCGCTTTTGGTGAGCGAAGTGCCTAACAAATATCTGGCATCGATATTAGGAATCGAATCACGCCATTTGAGTAGATTACGAGCAACAACGAAATAGACATTTGTCCTCTTTTTATAAGGAGATTGAGAATTAACTTGTATCAAATAAAAAAATCATTTTTGATATGAAACGTATTGCATCTTATCTGCTTATCTCCTCACTATTTCTATTCAACAACTTAGGAAACGCCCAATCGGTGGAAGACAAAGGCTCTTTCCTGAAACCAAATCCGGCCAACTACCAAGTCAAACAGGCCGTTGAGATAGAGTCTCTCTTTCCCATGTTCTTTTACGGCGGATATCATGTGGGCGTTGGTTACCGATATGAGCGTTTTAGAGTGAGATTGAGCGTTATTAATGGTGGAACGTACGATGCGGAAACGGCAGGGGCAAATAACTCATCGCCCGACTACAAACGTTATTACAAAACATCGCCAGGCTTCTTCTTGGGTTATAATCTGTGGAAAAACCTTGAACTCTATGGCTATTACGAGAAACACACCTTTCAAATAGAGCAGGTTAGCAGTGGCGAAAAGAGCAATATTAAATCAAACGACTTTGGATTAGGAGTAAGTTATCAGTTCTTTATTGGCCGAACATTGTACATACAACCTGGGTTTCACACCTATTTTAGAGCCGATAACTCGGCAACCTTTAGCAATAACCAAACTTACAATATCCCCAATATGGACTACTCGTTTGTGGTTAGAATTGGAGCAAGGTTATGGAGGGAGTATTAAAAAGGATGTCTCGCAAAGACGCAAAGGCGCAAAGTTTATAAGCATTACAAACAAACAGCATAAGAT
>JAGPHP010000211.1 GCA_018055415.1 Breznakibacter sp.
GATAGAATTGAGGGTATTAAGTAGCTTCTATCAAAGTATTATTAGTGTTATGCTATTAAATTCTTATTCCTTAAAACAAACAAAGTAGAATTTAAAAAATTACCTTATAAATACGGGAGCCCTCTCGCAACTCCGCTTTGCATCATAGTGATAACCTAAACTGTTAAAGGCAATTATATCATCTTTCTTTTTTATTTGAGAAGAAGATAAAAAGCGCGCCATGGCTCCTCGTGCTTTTTTCGCATATACAGATACTGTTTTGTATTCGCCGTTTGAGTAGTCTAGAAAAGTTGGAGTTATAATTGTTGCATTTATATCTTTGGTGTTGAGTGCTTTAAAGTACTCATCGGAAGCGAGGTTTATGATGAGATTACACTTTTTATCTGCCAATTGTTGGTTAATGTAATCTGTTAATTTGGGGCGCCAAAAATTGTAGAGTGATCCCTCTTTTAAAGTTGAAAGTTTGGTTGCCATCTCTAAACGGTAGGGAATGATGGGTGTTAGCGGGTGCAAAATACCATAAAGGCCAGAGAGTATTAGGAGTCGGCTTTGGGTTATATCCAACTCATTAGGTGTTAGTGATGGAGCATCAAATCCACTGTATGCCTCACCTTTAAACGCAAATAGGGCATTTTGTGATTTTTCGGTCTTAAAAGGATATTCCCAATTTCTTATGTTTAGCTCTGTTAATGAGGTTAAATCGTTACTGATTTTCATAACCGATTGAATTTCATTCTTCGAAAATGACTTTAAATGATTCATTAAGTAGGTGCTCTCTTGCACAAATGGGATGGTTGATTTGGTCGAATAAGCAAGTGGTTTAGAGAAATCAACCGTTTTTGCAGGAGAAAGTAAAATGAGCATATACGTTTTATTTTTAAACACAAAGATAAGTTATTGGTTTAACGGTTAATTGTAAAGAGAGTTTTATGAAGTGATTAATTGTTAAAGAGGATTTAAAACTTATTTTTGTATTAATTTAAAACGATTATGGATAATATAGATCAGCAGTGGGATGAGGTTTTACTCTCGATGAGTAAACACTTTGGTGTAACGGTCAATTTTGAATTTTTGATTTTTGCCATTGGGATACAGGAGAAGGGGTGTGGATTCATCGATTTTTCGAAGCAAGAGAAGATGGATTTGATCAATTTGGCAAAATGCAGAATGCTTGAACGAGCAGGCTTTTTGGAGGAGAGTGAAGTGGAAGATGGATGGCCTCAGTTTAATCCAAAGCTCACATTTTTATCGCTAAACGACTCTGAAAAAGATGCTATTATTAAGGAACAAATGATAGGTTATTTGAAGGCGAATGAAAACTTTATAAATTAATTATGAGAAAATCTTACCTGTTATTCTTATTGCTTTTTATTAGCATCAGTGGCTGTACGATGGCAAAAACAAACAAGGTGATTATAAAAACAGAGTTTGGACAAATTGTAATTAGGCTTTACGATGAAACTCCTTTGCATAGAGATAATTTCATTAAGTTAGCCAAAGAGAAGTTCTATGATGGTGTCATTTTTCATAGAGTTATCAAAGGGTTTATGATTCAGACTGGTGATCCAACTAGTAAAAATAGTGCTGCAGGAACAAGAGTTGGTAATGGCGATGTGGGTTACACTCTGCCTGCTGAAATTGCTTATCCTAAGGCGTTGCATAAGCGTGGAGCCCTTGCAGCTGCTCGTCTCGGTGATGATGTAAATCCTGAACATCGCTCTTCGGGATGTCAGTTTTATATTGTGCAAGGGAGTAATTTAACGGAAGAGGAGCTCGTGCAGATTGAAGAAAACAGCCGTACCAGTGAAAAGAAACGTCGTTTCGTGGCGCTTGTTGGCAAAAATAGAAGCTTGATAGATTCGCTACAAAAGGAGAAACGCGGTGATTTACTTACCAAGTTGCAAGGTGAGTTAATTGCGCAGGTGGAGCGAGAGGTGAAGGCTAACGACTCGCTTTATACAATTCCCAAAAATGTGAAAGATATGTATAAAAGTATCGGAGGAACCCCATTTCTTGACAAAAGCTATACTGTTTTTGGTGAAGTCATTGAAGGTATGGATGTGGTAGATAAGATAGCATCTCTACCTGTTGATAGTATGGACAGGCCACTAGATAATGTAATTATCAGTGTCAAAGTAGATTAATAAAGTTCTTGTACGTAACTTATTTTAATAGATGAATAGGCCCTTGTTTATTGTAGCTTATTCCATCAATACCAACGGCTTCAATGACATAAAAATAGACACCAACAGGCATACCACCTCCATCCCAACCTTTTGACGGATCGTCTGAGCTATAAAGAAGTCGTCCCCAGCGGTTATATATGTAGATATTGTAACTTTTAAGAGATGTATAGGCTATTCTGAATTCATCATTAGCCCCATCGTTATTAGGGGTAAATGTATTTGGAATTCCTAACACCGAACCACCAATTGTAATGATTGAATCCGCCGAGGTATTTAAGCATTGGGAGGAGTAGTTTGATGCTACGAGGTTTATTCTATATTTGCCTGGTTCAGAGAATGTAAAAGGTCGTGTTGGATCGTCAGGAATGGGGTTTCTGTAAGTCGTGGTGCTCTCGTCTTTATAGATATTTATCTCAGCATAATCAAATTTTCCTTTTGAGTCGTTGATAAATCTAACGGTATAAGGTCCACTCGCACCCTTGGATGCAAGGGTGTCTAATTTATTGTCATCGCTCGTGTAAGTCGATAAGCTTTTAATAATTAAAGCGGCTCTAATGCCTTTTGCCTTATATTCTTCGGGAAACGTATAGTTGATATCGCCTAATCCAACGCCATTGGTAATTCTTAGGCTATAAGTAGTGTTCTCGATTGGTTGAATAAAGTCAGGATTTGCTGTTTTAGGTATCTCCACATCTTCGGGAAGCGCGCTCCAGTTGTAATCTAATTGATAATCAACAGTTTTAGGTGTGCTGAGGTTTAAAGGGTCACGATAGGTGCAATTTTTGGTTGTAACATCAGCAATTAGGGAAATTCGATTGCAATTTGTGTTTGCGATTGTAGTGTCAACTTTAGCACTATTTAATGCTATGGTCGGCTCAAAAGTCCAGCAATAATAGGTTTCGGTAACGGAGCCATCGGTACATCCAAATTCGTATCCGCCATTGTGCTCAAGCGTTCCTATAGTACTTGTAAAACCACTCTCCTCCACAATATTTATTGAAAACGAATTCGTAGAGGGGTCATACTTTTTCCACCAACATTTTATTGGATTAGCTAAAGAACTGCTACCTGTGATTGTGGCGCCATTGATTATGGTGTAAAAGAAGTTAGTCGTTGTAGGATACGGATCTTGGGACGACACAGCTGCCGATGAGGTTATTTGTGCTAGAATATTGTTGGGAATATTGAGTAAGAGTAAAAGAAGTGTTGCTATTTTTATAACTTGTTGCATAATTTGATATTTGAAAAAGCGTATGTGATTGCTATTGTATAAATAGATAACACAAAATAACTTAAAATATTTTGTACTCATACTCAGTTACTCTCTTTTTTGTTAGAATGTTTTGTTTTATCACTATTTTTGTCTCCTTACATAGTTTAATTTATGGATGTTGATTATTTAGAAAAGCTGAATGATGCTCAACGAGAGGCGGTTGTCTCTATCGAGGGGCCAATGTTGGTTGTTGCAGGTGCAGGCTCAGGAAAAACACGCGTTTTAACATATCGAATTGCGCACAGTTTAAGAGAGGGTGTCTCTCCGTACTCAATTTTAGCATTAACGTTTACCAACAAAGCTGCACAGGAGATGAAGAATCGTATTGGTGCAGTGGTGGGCGATGATTTGGCATTTAAACTATGGATGGGTACGTTTCACTCTGTTTTTGCGAAGATATTGCGAATGGAGTCGAAATCTATCGGTTTTAACAGTGATTTTACTATCTACGATTCGGCTGATAC
>JAGPHP010000212.1 GCA_018055415.1 Breznakibacter sp.
TGGGCGATGATTTGGCATTTAAACTATGGATGGGTACGTTTCACTCTGTTTTTGCGAAGATATTGCGAATGGAGTCGAAATCTATCGGTTTTAACAGTGATTTTACTATCTACGATTCGGCTGATACGAAGAATTTGCTTAAATCAATTGTCCGTGAATTAAAGCTCGACGAGAAGATTTACACGCCAGGCGAGTGCTACTCAAAGATTTCATCGGCCAAAAACGATTTGATACTACCTCCTCAATATGAGGTAGATCATACCTTGCGAGAGCGTGATCAGATAGCAAAACGGCCATCGCTTTATAAAGTGTATGCTACTTATATGCGTAAATGTGCTCAGTCTAATGTGATGGATTTCGACGATCTGTTGCTCTATACCAACATCTTATTCAAAAATCACCCTGAAATATTAGAGAAGTATCAAAATAAGTTTAAGTATGTTTTGGTGGATGAGTATCAAGATACCAATCATTCGCAATATTTGATTATTAAGCAGTTGTGTGCCAAACATCATAATCTTTGCGTGGTGGGTGATGATGCTCAAAGTATCTATAGTTTTCGAGGAGCAAATATTGGCAATATCTTAAATTTTCGAAACGATTACCCATCATACAAAAGCGTGAAGCTCGAGCAAAACTATCGCTCAACGCAAACTATTGTAAATGCGGCCAATAGCATCATCAAAAAGAATCAGCATCAGATTCCAAAAGATGTTTTTTCGGAGAAGAGCGAAGGTAATAAGATTAAGATTATTCGCGGATTCTCCGATCAGGAGGAGGGCGTTTTAATTGCGCGCGGTGTGCTTCAACGTCGTCAGGCAGGTGATGATTACCGTGATATTGCCATCCTTTATCGCACCAATGCGCAGAGCCGTATTTTTGAGGAGGCCTTTTTGAAACTGCAAATTCCTTATAAAATTTATGGAGGTCTCTCGTTTTATCAGCGAAAAGAGATAAAAGATATTGTGGCCTATTTCCGTCTAGTTGTCAATCCTCTTGATGATGAGGCGTTTAAACGAATTATAAACTATCCGGCACGAGGTATTGGCAAGACCACTCTCGAAGCGGTTGAGAACTTTGCTGCCGAGAATGGTAAGAGTCTTTGGAATGGGGCTGTGGGGATAAATACCACCATTGTTTCAGCGGGTACTGTGAAAAAGATAACCTCTTTCTTGCAGATGATCATGACTTTCCGCCAGGCGCTTGGCAATATGAATGCGTTTGATTTGGCTAATGAAATAGCTACCCAGAGTGGGTTTGTAAAGGAGCTTTATCTTGATAAATCACCTGAGAATTTAACACGTCAGCAAAACTTTGAAGAGCTTTTGAATGCAATTAAGGAGTTTTGTATTGATCAAGAAGAGAAGGGGTTACCCTCTGATTTGTCGGAGTTCTTAAAGGGTGTGGCACTTTTGACCGATGCTGACACCGAGAAAGATGCCGACCGAAATAGAGTTACACTCATGACCATCCATGCAGCAAAAGGGTTGGAGTTTAAGTCGGTTTTTATTGTGGGCGTTGAGGAGGATACCTTTCCCTCATCCATGTCGATATACGATCCATCGCAGTTGGAGGAGGAGCGTCGATTGTTTTACGTGGCTTTAACGCGTGCCGAGGAGTTTGTGGCGCTCTCTTTTGTGCGACAACGGATGAAGTGGGGACAACTCTCTTATCCAGCACCGAGTCGTTTTATTGGCGAAATTGATAAAGATTATCTTGATGGCGAGTTGCAAGAGAGTCGCCAGACTGGTATGTTTGGAGAGAGTTCGAAGGGGAGTTCGGGATTTAATTCTGGCAGATCTGAGTCGTCGGGTTTAAGAAACTCATTTTCAACTCGATCTTATGACAGACCAACGACGTCATCTGCCCCAAAACCATTTTTGAAGAAGATAGTGACTAATAGTACACCAAGTAACTCCTCTTTAGCCACTCCTACCACCAATTTAAAAGTTGGTATGCGGGTTGAGCATTTTAAATTTGGGAAAGGATCGATCACCTCTATTGAGGAGGCGGGCATTGATACGCGTGGAATTATTGCTTTTGATCAGTTTGGCGAGAAACAATTGTTGTTAAAATTTGCCAAACTTAAAATTATAGAGTAAATTCGCATCGAATTAATGGTGATTATTGTTCTATAATTCATTGTTAATTACCGCCTTACATGATTGTCTTTTCACTACAAATGGCATTCTCTTCCGCTAAGGGGTTTCTCTCCAACTAATTAAGCCAACCGTACGTTTTACAGTAGAATTTTAGATTTTTAATATATGAGTGAATCTTCCTTGGATCAAGTACAGGAAAATAATCGATTTGTTTATACCAAAAAGGCCGATTTAACGCTTCCAGAATATGGACGTCATATTCATGTGTTGGTGGCTCATGCTCTAACAATTGCCGATAAAGAGGAGCGAACTCGTTGTGCAAAGAGTATCATAGCGGTTATGGGAAATTTATTTCCACATTTGCGCGACGTGCCCGATTTTAACCACAAGTTATGGGATCACTTGGCCATTATGTCTGATTTTAAGATGGATATTGAGACTCCATTTCCAGTGCCTAATCGTGAATCGTTGGTTCAACCACCGGCAAAGGTGCCTTATCAACATAACGATCTGAAGATTAAGCATTATGGTAAGTTGGTGCTAGATATGATTGAGCAGGCTATTTTGGAGACAGAGCCAGATCGAAAGCGAGCTTTTATTATCATGCTTGGAAATCACATGAAAAAATCGCTTGCAGTGTGGAATAAAGATTCGGTTACTGATGAGCGCATTGTTGCCGATATGAAGATATTGTCGAAGGGTAGATTAGAGATTCCTGTAGGTATTCGCTTTGTCGATTTAAGAGAGGTGCGCGAGAATAGATCGGCTATCTCATCATCAAATCAAGGTGCTACACACGCGCACAACTCTGGTGCACAGCGTAATAATCCTCATAAAAAGAGTATGGGCTCAAAACGTTTTGATGACAGAAGAAACGGAGGACGCCCATCAAATCACACAAATTAGTCGTTTAAATGAGCAATAGTTTTGAAATAGAAGGTGGTTTTAAACTTAAAGGTGAGATAACTCCACAAGGTGCCAAAAATGAGGCGTTACAGGTAATATGCGCGACTCTTTTAACCAATGAAGAGATTATTATTTCTAATATTCCCAACATTTTAGATGTCAATAATCTAATTAATCTTTTGGGCGATTTGGGTGTTTCGATTAATCGAATTAACGATAATTGCTGTTCATTTAAAGCCGATCATGTTAATTTAGAGTATTTGCAAACAGTCGATTTTAAGAAGAAAGCGGCATCGTTGCGTGGCTCTATTATGATTATGGGACCGCTTTTGGCTCGTTTCGGAAAGGCCTATTTCCCTAAGCCCGGAGGCGACAAAATTGGTCGTCGTCGATTGGATACCCACTTTTTCGGTTTCGAGAAGTTAGGAGCTAAATTTAATTTTGACTCAGAAGATATTTTTTATACTGTAGAGGCATCTCAGCTTAAGGGAGCCTATATTTTGCTCGATGAGGCGAGTGTTACCGGAACCGCCAATGTATTAATGGCTGCGGTATTAACTCCCGGAAAAACAACCATTTACAACGCCGCTTGTGAACCTTATTTGCAGCAGCTGTGTAGGATGTTGGTAGCCATGGGTGCTGATATTGAAGGTATTGGATCAAACTTGTTGGTTATTCGTGGAGTACCTGATTTAGCAGGTTGTAAACACACCATCTTACCTGATATGATTGAGATTGGCAGTTTTATTGGGATGGCTGCTATGACGGGTTCGGAAATTACCATCAAAAATGTTGGATTAGAGCATTTAGGAAATATCCCTCTCTATTTTGAACGTATGGGTGTTAAAATGGAGTATCGCGGCGATGATATCTATATT
>JAGPHP010000213.1 GCA_018055415.1 Breznakibacter sp.
CTTGTCACCCGCGTATTGCCCACATGTTGCTGATGGCTAAAGAGATGAACGCCTTGCCACTGGCTACCGATTTAGCCGCTTTGCTCGAGGAGCGAGATCCGTTAACAAAGGAGTCGGGCATTGATATAAACATTCGAATAGAGGCGCTTCGTAAAAACAGAGCCGAGAGCAAGCACAATAAAAACCTCGATAGAGTGGAGAAGATTGCTGCTCAATATCGCAAAATATTTAATATTCATGCCTGCAATAAGCCCATAGATCCCTATGAAACGGGTGTTTTGCTGGTACATGCCTATCCCGAGCGTATTGCCTGTGCAAGACCTGGCAATAATGCTCAGTTTCAGCTCTCGAACGGTAGTTTCGCCATGGCGAGTCATAAAGATGATATTGCCCATTTGCCTTGGTTGGCGGTGGCACAGCTGGATGCTCGTAACGGAATGGGAAAGATATTTATGGCCTCGCCGCTTAATCCGCGCGATTTGCAACCACTTGTCAAGGAGCAAGATACGGTTACATGGGATACCCGAAAGGGTGGAGTAGTGGCAACGCGCGAGCTTCGTATTGGTAGCATTGTGTTGCAAACCAGACAATTGCCAACCCCCGGTGCTAGTACTTTAGTGGGAGCCATATCTAACGCTATAAAAAAAGAGGGCGAGCAGCTTTTAGATTTTACCGAAGAGGTGGTGCAGTGGCAAAATAGGGTTTTGAGTCTTCGCAAATGGCGCCCTCAGGATAATTGGCCCGATGTGAGTACATCTACCTTACTAACAACCAATAGCGAGTGGCTTTTGCCCTATCTTAATACGATAAAAAAGCCTGAGGATCTGAAAAAGATCGATCTTAAAACAGTGCTTCACCATACGCTTGAATACGATAAGCAGCGACTTTTAGGCGAGTTAGCACCCGGGAAAATAGCCGTTCCTAGTGGCTCAAATATTAAAATTATCTATTCGCCACATGGAGCCGCCCCTGTTTTAGCCGTTAGGGTGCAAGAGGTGTTTGGAATGGTTGAAACGCCCAAAATAAATCGAGGAGAGACAACACTTCTACTCCATCTTTTATCGCCCCGTTATGAGCCGGTGCAAATAACCACCGACCTACATAGCTTTTGGAGCAGTGCCTATTTTGAGGTTCGTAAAGATTTAAAAATAAGATATCCAAAACACTCATGGCCAGAGGATCCATTGACGGCCGTGGCGGTGAGTGGTGTGAAAAGAAGATCTAAATAAATGAAAAGAGGCTATCCATTACTTTCTGGACAGCCTCTTTTTATTATTCATAGACGAATAGCCTATTTTGTCTTTTTCTCAATAAATTTTGCTAAAGATTTTCCACATTTTGCATATGCTTCAGCGATTCTATAGCTCGAATCGTAGTCAAAACCCATTGCATCTTGTCCCGGAACTTTTAACATGGTAACTTTTCCAACAGCTTTTTGTGTTGCAGTTTCTAAAACAGTTATTGTAACATTAATAAATGCAGGTACTCTACTAATACCAATATTCCATCCCGGTTCTGTAAATGTAGTTTTTACTTCAAATGTATATTTAAGAGATTTGTTTCCTTGGGATACTTTCATGCCCATATCGGCACCATTTTTATTAAATAATTCAATAAATTTTGGTTCGTATTGGAATTCACGTGCCTCTTTCCATTTTGATTCAAAAGCGGCACCTTTACCTGCTTCTTTTTCATCTGCCTCTTTTTTCTTTTTTTCGATGTAATCTTTTTCAGATTTGAATTTTCCTACACTCATTCCATCGTAAACAAATACAACATTAACCTCTTTTTCTCCTTTAAGAGCGGTTAAACTACCCGATTCAATTTTAATCTTTTGAGCATTAAGTGCTAATGCTGAGATTGTTAAAAGAGTGATGATTGATGAGATTCTTAATTTTTTCATAGATTTCATTAAAATTAATTAAACATATATCGAATTTGATCTAAAATTAATTCATTTTTTGTCATAGTTACACTTAATTTATTTTTTTCTTACCTATTTGGATAAAACTTTTCATCACTCTCTCTGTTTTTATATTTTACCGAAAGCTTGTAATATGGAAAATCATATGGTTGTTGAAGTTTGGAGTGATATACTTTGTCCCTTCTGTTATATTGGAAAGCGACGTTTAGAGCAGGCGCTGCATCAATTTGTACATCGGGAGCGTATTGAGATTGTTTGGAAGAGTTTTTTGCTCAATCCCAATCAGGTAACAGATCCTTCTAGGTCGATAGTTGAAGATTTGGCTCTACACAAAGGCATTTCGTTAGAGAATGCAGCAAACTTATTTACTCAAGTTAAAGTAATGGCTCAAGAGGTCGATCTGGAATTTAATATCGATTCGATGGTGGTTGCAAACTCGGTAAAAGCACATTGCCTATCGCATTTGGCTAAAGAGTTTGATAAGCAAAACGACGTTGAAGAGCTCCTTTTTGAAGCACACTTTACAAAAGGCAAAAATATTGACAATATAGAAACACTCGTAAATATTGGCCTAGAAGTGGGTTTAGCTGCCGAAGTAACCAGATCTGCTTTGCAAAGCAATAAGTATTTACCAGAGGTGGAGCTAGATATTTATGAAGCCAAACAAGTTGGTTTGCGCAGCGTTCCCTATTTTGCATTTAATAATCGTTACTCCATTACGGGTGCTCAGGGAATTGAGGCATTTTCAAAAACTCTGGAGCACGCTTTTAATGAGTGGAGTAGGGAGCAATCTGTAATAAAAGTGGATATTGCCATTGGAAAGAAGAACGTTTGATAATTCAATCCATAAAATGTCAAATTATTCTATCTTTACACTACAATTTTAAAATTCTACTACATGAAACGCATTCTCTTGTTTAGCTCAATTGCTATTGTATTGATATTATCTATCACCATTTGGTGGCGTTATTACTTCGTGTTTGGCGAGGGGGTTAAAGCCGGAAACCTAAACTTTTTTGTTAAAAAGGGGTATATCTTCAAATCCTACGAAGGCCGCCTCATTCAAGAGGGATTAAAGCCAAGTATGCCGGGTGTTGTGCAAAGTAACGAGTTCGACTTTAGCGTTGCCAACGATGAGGTGGCTGCCATCTTGGAGCGTAGCAGTGGCAAAGTGGTGGAGCTTAGATATGTTGAGTATTTGAATCCGCTCCCTTGGCGAGGAATGAGTAACTACGTGGTTGTTGAGGTACTTAATGTTGAAAAGTAGTTGTTGATAATATTCAACTAAAGGGATTTTAATTAGGACTTGCAGGGTAAACGCATTAAAAATTGGTTATTTAGCTATCATATTTTAATAAAAATATACTCTGTAGGAGTATGATGTGCATAAGAGGCTGTCCAAAAAGTACCTCATAAAGAAAATAAACCTTTTTAGACAGCCCCATGTGTGAACTTTATGACACAACACTGTAGGTGTTGAACCATAGTTTATTCATTGAATGCAACACCTACGGAGTTGTAAAGATACAAAGCATTGTGCCCCCAGATGAATCTGGGGGTTCATATTGCACACCTACGGCGTACTATTACTGCCTCTTTGTTATGTATACGTAAATACGACACTACTCCTTAATAAACCTTAAAATCCAAAATCAATTTTTGCAAATAAATCTCAAATAATAACTTTGCATAAAACAGTTAATCCGATGCAAATGAAAAAACGTTACTATATTCTCGGAGGGTTGTCCCTCCTGTTATTCATCCTATTTTTCTCACTATCTACCCTCGTAAAAAATTGGGTAATAAATAACAGCGAAAAGCTTATTGGACGAAAAGTTCAGATTGGCGAACTCCACTTTAACTATGCGCGCGTGGCACTTCAGGTTAAAGAACTAGTGGTTTACGAAACCAATAAAGTAGATAGCTTTATCTCGTTTCAGGAGCTTTACATCAATTTTA
>JAGPHP010000214.1 GCA_018055415.1 Breznakibacter sp.
AAAACAACCACAGCATCGCTCATGGCGCGACTTTACGACCCCACATCGGGAGAGATTATCCTTAAAGGGGTTGATATACGGTCGATGGAACTTTCGCAACGTACTCAAAGCATCGGATTCATCCTTCAAGAGCCTTTCCTCTTCAGCGGTACTATTCGCGAAAATATCCTTTACGGTAACCCCGAGCTCAACAACATCTCCAACGATGATCTTAAAAAAATACTTTTAGAAACGGGGTTAGATGGACTTCTGGAACGGTTTGATGGCGGGTTAGAGGCCGAGATAAAATCTTCATCTGAAGGTTTGAGTTTAGGTCAGAAACAGCTTATTGCCTTTATTCGATCGGTATTACGCAAACCCGAACTATTGATTTTAGATGAAGCCACGGCCAACATCGACACCGTTACAGAACAACTTTTAGAGACCATATTGCGTAAACTGCCAGCCACAACTACACGCATCATCATTGCGCATCGCCTCAACACCATCGAAAATGCCGATGAGATCTACTTTGTAAATTCTGGCTCAATTAGTAAAGCGGGTTCGTTGCAAGATGCCGTGAACCTATTGCTGCATGGAAAGCGGGAGAGTTAGTAGGGACAGGTCGCGACCTGTCCGACAAAAAAAGGTTGTCCACCAATTACACCAATTACACGAATATAAAATGGTCAATATTGTTTGGATAGATCATCGTTTGGTGAAAAAACAAAAAAACGGACAGGTCACGACATGTCACTACAAATTGAACAATTCGTGGAATTCGTGAAATTAGTGGACAACTTTTAAACGGACAGGTCACGACCTGTCCCTACCAACTACATCGCTATCTCAATCTTCAACTTTTTACGTTTGATCGACTCGTTTTGCAATCGATCTAATACCCATTTCACTTTAGTAGTTTTAATAGCTACAAACGAAGCAAAATCGCGAACATCAATCAGTCCAATCTCATCTTTCGACAAATGACCTTTTTGATGTAACAACCCCACAATATCAACCTTATTGATCTTATCTTTTTTGCCGCCCGCAATATAGAGTGTAACCCACTCAGGTGCAGCAGGTAATGTTAACTCATCTGGCAAGGTGAGCTCCTCTGGAGTATCCGTGATATATTTAGGTATCGTCTCCTCTTGGGCTAATACAAAATAGGCAGTCCCATCGGCAAACATACGTGCTGTGCGACCATTTCGATGCACAAACGTCTCCAAAGTATGCGGTATTTGGTAGTGAATAATATGCTTAATTTCAGGAATATCTAACCCTCTAGCAGCCAAATCGGTAGAGATAAGAATACGCACACTTCCGTTGCGCAACTTCAATAGCGCTCTTTCACGCTCCTCCTGCTCTAGCTTGCCATGAAATACGTCGTGATGCAAATCTCTATCGGCTAACAAATCACTAATTCTATCAACGGCATCCCGATGATTACAAAACACCAAAGTGGCCTCGTTACCCACATAACAGAGCAACTTAAAGAGTGCCTCAAGCTTATCGGTTCCTTCCGAACGTACAATTTTGGTGGTTAACTTAGCGGGCGTCTCCTCCTCTAAAAAATCGAGCATAATAGGCAATGTCATTCGGGCAAAAGCAGGAACTTCAATGGCCTGAGTAGCCGATGTTAACACACGCTTAGCCACACGTGGTATCTGCTCAATTATTTCACTCATCTCCTCCTCAAAACCGTTGTCGAGCGACTTATCATACTCATCCAAAACCAACGTTTTTACGGCTGTGAGAGAGACCAGTTTTCGTCGCAATATATGCACCAAACGCCCCGGTGTACCAATAAGCACGGCTGGTGGCGTTGATAAATTGTTTTTTTCAACTTGCATAGAGTGCCCACCATAGCAGTTATTTACCTTCAAACCCGTTTTCATCGACCTAAAAACCGTTTCGGTTTGCAACGCCAACTCACGCGACGGGCATACAATAACGGCCTGAACTGCTATTAAATCTAAATCGAGCTGTTGCGACAAGGGCAGCATATAGGCCAAGGTTTTGCCCGAGCCTGTGGGTGCTACCAATATCATATCTTGCGATGGATTGGCAGACGTTGTAGCCTGTTGAATGGTGTTTAGCGACTCTATTTGTAAGTTCGCTAAAATCTCTGGTATGGTGATATTCTTTTGCATGGCGCAAAGGTAGGGGTAAATTTGAGATAATAAGTGGAAATTTGTAAATGATCTTTTCAGATAGTGCTTTAGAAGAATTATAAAACAAATATCTTTGAACAAATTAAAAAACCATCAATGGATAGCACCAAAATAGAGTTTTACAACGCCTTAAAACAAGAACAAAAATACATTTTAAATGTGGCTGCCTTATATGCTTCGGATTTTGATGCCTATCGTCTCCGAAATGTGCTTTCATCCACAACGCCATATACCCTCGCACTTATTCAAAAAACGATTGATCTAGGTTTAAAAGTCAATTTTATTACGCAAGAAAATAAAAATAGCTATAAATGCGCCTCGCCAGATTTCATGGTCTATATATACCCCTCTATAAAAGATTACACACAAGAGATTAAGTTAATTGATGACTCCTTCAGATTCCATTGGCAACCAAAAGGGTTGAGGGTTTTTAGCAAATTCTTACGAGCACTCCTTTTTGAAGAGAGATCTACAGCAAAGGAGGAGGAGGATTTGCTATTAAAAGGTGATTTTCCATCGTTCCAAGATGCGTTATGGTCCATTTTCGACAATAGCAGCTACCAAAAACATCTTTCCAAACTGAGTTCTCAGCTGGTTAATGCACTCATGAACTACAAAATGAGAGAGAATTATCGTATGCTCGAACCGTTAACGGAAATTGCCCCACTCTATGACCAAATTAAACCTCACCTAAACCCCGAAATCCAAGAATTTCTTCCTTCACCTCGCGGAATGATTACTATCCTAGAGGGTAACTTCACAGCGGCTATCCAATTATTTGAAAATGCCAATCCTGCTCTAACGCTTCAACTTTTAGCAGCCAACCAGCTTATCAACAACAGAGTTGACGAAGCCTATCTACTCTTTGAAAAGGGTATTAAGAGTGAACGTGTAACTTATAAGAACCGATATATTCCTACTCAAATAGAGTTATCTATCTTCTATTTTATTGCTCTGGCTCAACAGCCTGCCGAGAAAGCGCTTCCTATTTATACAAAAATCTGCACGTCGCTCGAGAAGAAGCCTCTCTTCAACCTCGATCTCAACCTTAGAGCAATTTGCTACTACGCTATTAATCAAAAGCAATCTCTCAAATCTATTATAGATTACATAAATAATTCACAATACGACACCCCATCTACAATTGATCACTTAATAAACACTATAATCTTTTATCTTACCGAGAGAGAACCAACCAAGGAGCAGATTAGCGACTACATCTTGGCTGTTAAGAAAGCGCATCAAAATGGGTATCTCCTTTTGGCTTACGAGGCCACTTATGCTCTTTTAAAATGGTGTAAGGATGCTACTCTTACAACTATTTTTGATCAATTAGCGACTAAATTCCAATATCAACCGGCTATTTCGCAAATATCCTTTCTCGAAAACTGGGAACAGGCACTTAATGGTCTGCTCGACGCTAGTGCTGGCACCAAACAAGTCAAAAGTAGCACTACCGATGAGAGTAAGGCTCGCATCATCTATTATGTCGATCCACTCGAAAACATCATACAACCCGTTTTGCAAACGCGCTCTAAAACAGGCTGGTCCACGGGTCGAAATATTGCACTAAAGACATTTAGCGCCGGCAATGTGGAGGGAATGACCGAACAAGATTACCGTATTGCCAAACAGGTGCAACGCTACTCGGGCGGCTATTACGGCAGCGATGTGTATGAATTTAAAGAGAGTGCCATCAAAGAGCTTGT
>JAGPHP010000215.1 GCA_018055415.1 Breznakibacter sp.
TTTGGCCTCTTATTAATTACACTATGGAAAATAAACTCTCTAATAAACATTTCAACGCCGTTGTCGTTGTGGCAGCACTAGGCTATTTTGTAGATATTTACGATTTAATACTTTTTGGCATTGTCAAAAACCCAAGTCTTCAGGATATTGGAATAGTCTCCAAGGATGCACTTTTTAGTCAAGGTAATTTTCTACTAAGTATCCAAATGGCAGGAATGTTATTAGGTGGTATTGTATGGGGTATTTTGGGCGATAAACGAGGACGCCTCTCAACGCTCTTTTTTACCATAATTCTCTATTCGGTTGCTAATATAGCAAATGGATTTGTTCAAACATTTGAACAATATGCATGGCTACGACTAATATCAGGTTTTGGATTGGCAGGCGAGTTAGGTGTAGGTATCACTTTGGTGTCAGAGATTATGAGTAAAGAGTCGCGAGGCATGGCAGCGAGTTTTGTTTCGGGGATTGGAATTGCGGGATCTGCATTAGCCTTTTTTATTGCTGACAAGTTCGATTGGCGCGTGGCTTACTGGACAGGAGGTGCCTTAGGCTTACTTCTACTCGTATTGCGGGTAGCCGTTCATGAGTCTGGAATGTACGAAAAGACAAAACATGAGGATGTGAAACGAGGAGATTTTTTGAGTCTCTTTACCAATATAAAACGCTTTAAGAAATTTATTCTTTGCATCCTTCTGGCTATTCCCACATGGTACACCGTAAGTGTTTTAACCATCAATGCTTCAACATTTGCACAAGATGCGCTACATATTGTGGGAGAGGTAACTGGGGCTATGTCGGTAATGTGGCACTATATTGGTGCGGCTATTGGCAGTTTCCTATTTGGCTATATATCATTAAAACTTAAATCACGACGTAAAGCAATTATTTGGGGTAATGTGGGTATTGCACTCTTTTCAGCACTCTATTTCTCCCTTTTTGGAGCCACACCATTTATCTTTTATCTAACACTCTTTTTGCTTGGGATTCCTATGGGTGGTTTGTGGGCCATATTTATCACCACCACTTCTGAGCAGTTTGGCACCAATTTGCGTGCAACAGTTACCACCTCGGCACCCAATTTTGTGCGTGGAGCAACCATTTTAATCACGCTTTTGCTCACGCTCTTTACCAGCTTCTGGGGTATTTGGATGGCTGGCATTTGGGTTGGCGTAATTTTTATTGGATTGGCTATTGGCGCAACATTTTTTCTGGAAGAGACCTACGGAAAAGATTTGGATTATAACGAGTAGATAATAGTACGCTTGCGGCATTTGCACTCGAACTCTCTTTAATCGAAGGCTATTTTTGAGTTCATTTATAATATTCTAAATGCTCTCTATAGCCTTCAATAGCAGCGTAGTATGTTGTTTAGGGGTGTTTTTAAATCGTACGGGCTCTTTTGAGAGGAGCTCTTTTAAGTCAAATATTCCTTGCTCAGCATAAACCAATCCTATCTTCTCACTCAAATATCGGCAAAGATACTCCTGTTCAGTCTGGCCTGGAGTTGGGACAAATATGGCAGGTTTATCCAAAAAAACAAAGTCCATAATACCCGAATATCCCGAGCGACAAATGATTCGTTTGGATTGCGAAATAGCCTCAACCATCTTAGCAGTTGGTAGGTGATGTTGCCAAGTAATATAAGGAGATTGCTGCTTTTGCATTTGTGCGGCTGGGGTACCTCCCACAACCAACGTTTTTATACCATGCGTTTCTGCCTGATCAATTACTCGCTGCTCAAACATTGTTCTATGTGGCTCAGGTCCCGAAATGATTGCCATTAAATCGTAAATGGGGGGCTGTTCTTGTAGTGTTATCTTCTCAAAACGAGAGATAGCTCCAATAAGAGTTGCATTTTGTGGAAATCGTTTTTTATAAACCAAATCACCCGCTAAATCGTGAGGCGGTTCGTTATCGGGTATCCAACACTGATTAAAATGTTTGATCTGATTACGTATCAATCGCCATACAATTCGTTCAATAAACCTATTGTTGTTGGTTGTTTGAACATAGAGTTGATGAGTAATAAAGATATTCTCAACCTTAGAGTTCCAAACACCATAACGATTATCGCTTATCACCACATCGTGCGGATGTTTTTTAAGTAATGAAGCTAACAAATAGTGCTCTTTGATAGTCCACCAAGCAATCGTTGGGAATTGATACAACATCTGTAAAACTTGAGAGTCGCTCTTCGAATACTTAATTTTATAGCCTGGAAGATCAAAAAAAGACAACTGTGGAAACTCCTCTTTAAGCAATGTTGTAACTGGCTCCTCACCAGCAATACTCACCGAGTGACCTGCCTCAAGGAGGTGCTTAATAATCGAAATATCTCGCGTTGCATGTCCTAATCCCCAATTTAAAGGGCACACCAGAACTCGTTTTGACTCACCTCTCATGTGAAATTGTTTTAAATTTCAATCTTTTCTTAAATCAAGTTTTGATCGTTAAATATCTCTTCAATAACTATGCTGAAACTTGGGTTTTGATACCCAACAGATTAACTTTTTTAGCAATTTCGTTTAATCGTGTAACACTCACCTTATGGAGCGATTTCACAGGAGTAGCACGATCAATCGTATATAGCATTACTTCGCGAGGATTGATATCCTTAATGATATTCAACCACGCCTCAACTTCATCATCACTCGAATTATCAATTTGAACACCACCGACCTCACCATGCAAGAACATGGTTTGAATTATTGCTTTGGCTCCAAACTCCTTTAATAACATTACTGTTTCGTCAAATCGAAAGCGACTGTTTGGTTTATCTAACAGTGAAACACTTTTCTCGACCCCACCATCAAGTTTTAAAATCGGATTATCGATGCGTTGTAGAGCTTCGAAAATTTCCCGTTTATGCAATTGCGTAGAGTTTGACAATACAGCAATTTTTGCTTCAGGAAAATATCGATCTCTTACCTCAATGGTATCTTCTACAATTGATGCGAAATCTGGATGCACCGTTGGCTCTCCATTTCCGGCAAAGGTAATCACATTTGGGATAACCTTCTGGTCAATAAGTTCTAATGATTTCTCAATCAACCTTCTCTTAACTTCTTCACGAGAAGGAAATGAATCGTTATTCTTATACTCATCATTAAACCCACATTCACAATAAATGCAATCAAAGGTACAAATCTTTCGTTTAATAGGCAGCAAATTTATCCCCAAAGAGATTCCAAGTCGGCGACTCTTTATTGGCCCAAAAATAATCTCATCAAATAAAAATGTACTCTTACTCATTTAAATGAAGTGTTATACCCTTATGCTAAATCACATGGCAATATTAACAAAAATGAGTCGATTTCGCCCCATTTTATCTCTTTTCTTTTAATCTACACGATCAATATCATCACTTTACTACATTTCTGATTTAAATCAATTCCCTAACTTTCAAACTCTTTTTTTATCTTTGGAGGTTCGTTACAACTAAAGAAGATATGTTTTTTAAGCAAGTCATTGGACATCAGCAAATTAAAGAGACACTGATTGAATCTGTAAAAAGAGACCAAATCAGTCATGCTCAGCTTTTTGCTGGCAATGAAGGGTATGGTACACTTGCTCTTGCAATTGCTTATGCTCAATATATCCACTGTACTGATAAGCAAGAGAACGACTCGTGCGGCGTATGCCCATCGTGCCGTAAAATGGAAAAACTGTCACATCCCGATCTTCACTTTGTTTTTCCAGTGGTAAAAACTGGAAGTAAGGATGTTGTGAGCGACGATTATATCTCAGAATTCCGGAAATATCTACTCGAAACAAACTACCCATCGGTGGCAGAGTGGAGCAATCGCATGTCGGGCGATGGGAAATCGGGACTTATTTATACGGCCGAAAG
>JAGPHP010000053.1:0-5348 GCA_018055415.1 Breznakibacter sp.
GTTTTTTATTCTATAATAACGTGAGTTCGATGTAAGAGTTCAACCATTTACTTCTCATCGTTTCACTAGAACAACCATTTCAAGCCGTGGATGTAAGTTCACGGTTTTAAGTGATTCACATCCTCATTAATTACTTGGGTTAGTGGCACTCGGCTATGAATGGACGTTCCAACGGTGGGTAAATATCATTTAATGGTTACATAATCTTTTATTTACCCCAACCAAACAAGGACAGAATAAATTTAATCCATTATCCCCATCAACCAAACAAGGACGGAATAAATTCCATCCCTACCACGTCGGCTGAACCTACGGTTCTTGGAAGTGTTGTACTATTGGAGGGCCATAGATTCGGGACTCCCGAACCACAGATTTATGTCGTATTATGGTTGAATAAACCACGCACATAATTCATTTATATCCCACATATATCCCACATATATCCCACATATATCCCACATATATCCCACGTATATCCCACGTTTTTATATCAAAATGTGGGATATACTATTTATATACCTATGTAATAGATGTATTTAAGATGAATTACACCCAACGAATGAGTGAATATTCTATTGCTATGGCATAATAAAGGCACTATAAAGGGAAGGATTTAATCTTAGATCGAACTCACGTTATAATAACAACAGAAATCGTTTTTTTGCTCTAATGCCATTTTTTTCTCATCTCCTTATTGACTTTTTTAAGATGTGCATCATCATTTAAGAACAAATATTTTATAATGAACGAACTTGAATATCAGATAGGACTAACGCTTATAAACGGCATTGGCCCCGTTTTAGCACGTAATTTGGTGGCTTATGTGGGCAGCGCACGTGAGCTTTTTGAGGCTAGCTCCTCGGTATTGATAAAAATACCTGGCATTGGAAATAGTTTGGTTGACGCTATCAAGAGCGCTAAAGTACTCGAATTAGCCAAACGAGAGTGCGATTTTATGGCTAAAAATGGCATAGTTCCAATTTATTTTACGAGTACCAATTATCCGCGCAAACTCTCCTATTGTGACGATGCCCCTTTAATGATTTATGTGAAGGGAAATATGGATTTAAATACGGGTAAATTCTTGAGTATTGTGGGCACTCGCAATGTTACTTTTGAGGGGAAGAGTAATTGTGAAAAGATAATTACGACGTTAGCCTCTAAATATCCCGAGTTGGTTATTGTGAGCGGTTTGGCTTATGGGGTAGATGTCGTGGCGCACAAAACGGCTGTTCAATGTGGCGTTAAAACCATTGCTTGCCTAGGGCATGGTTTGGATCGAGTTTATCCCTATTTGCATGGAGGAATAGCTAAAGATATTGTCAATAATGGAGCCCTTTTGACGGAATATGTTAGTAATACTCAACCCGATAAGTTCAATTTTGTTAAGCGCAACCGAATTATTGCCGGATTGAGTGAAGGGGTGTTGGTCGTAGAATCGGGTGAAAAGGGTGGCTCGCTGATCTCGGCCAAATTAGCAGCAGACTACAATCGTGAAGTGATGGCCATTCCAGGTCGCCCTTCCGATTTAATGTCGCGTGGTTGTAATGATCTCATAAAAGCAAACATCGCTGCGTTGGTACATGATGAGGCTGATGTGGAGTTTCAGTTAGGGTGGGAGAGTAAAGAGCAAAAGAGAGTGCCTCAACAACTAAATCTCTTCTCTAACCTACAAACAGACGATGAACGAATGGTTTATTCCGTTCTCGAACAGCATAAAGAGTTAGATGTTAATCAGTTGGCAATTCTCTCTAATCTTCCTATTTACAAAGTTACGCCTATGTTGCTATCCTTTGAGTTTGATGGTATTGTAAAAACTCTTCCAGGTAATTGTGTAAAATTTGTGGGTCAGAGGTGAGTAAGTTAATGAATAACTTGTTTGAAAATGTTGTCTAAATAGTTAACTTTGTATGGATTTTAAGCGGGAGATATTTGCTTATAAACATTACTTTCTTCGTTTTTATAATGAACAGAGTGAAGGCGTGCAGCGAAAGATTGAGTGGACTCTAAAATTAATCTCAATAACACAGAGAGTGCCTGAAAAATATTTTAAACACCTTACTGCAGTAGAGGGGATTTATGAGATAAGAGTCGAGTTTGAAGGTAATATTTATCGGATTTTTGCATTCTTTGATAGAGGAAATGTTGTGGTTTTAGGCAATGGGTTGGTTAAAAAGAGTCAAAAACTATCTACTACAGATATCGATAAAGCATTGAAAATAAGAAAGGAGTATTTTGATGAAAAAGCTGCAGAATAAAAAAAACATTACAACTCTCGAAGAGATATTAGATGCGAAGTATGGCAAACTTGGTGAGCCAAAGCGAGAGAAGTGGGAACAGGAGTTTGAAACATTTCGGTTAGGCGCATTGCTTGAAGAGGCAAGAGTTAAATTGGGGATGACACAAGAGGAGTTGGCGCTAAAGTGTGGAACCAACAAATCGTATATTTCACGTATTGAGAATAACTCTTCAGATATACGCCTTTCAACTTTGATGAAGATTATCCAGCAAGGTTTAGGTGGTCATTTGAAATTGACACTTCAAGTGGATTTGTAGAGCAATGAAATAATAAAAGCGATAAGAATATTTTTAATCTTTCACACATCATCTTTATTAATAACAAATTACGCTATATTTGCACAAAATTTGCCCCCATTTTTTTAATGGGTGACAGGCGTTTTATTTGTTTGTAAATCACTATTTTACGTTATATTTTTAGATGAAGAATATTAGAAACTTTTGCATCATTGCTCATATCGACCACGGTAAAAGTACACTTGCCGACCGCCTCCTTGAGTTTACTCACACTGTAGAGGGAAAGGATTTACAAGCACAAGTGCTCGATAACATGGATCTTGAACGTGAGCGAGGTATCACCATTAAGAGTCATGCCATACAGATGAACTATGAGTTTGGTGGTGAGAAATATGTTCTTAACCTTATTGACACTCCGGGGCACGTGGACTTTTCGTACGAGGTATCGCGTTCAATTGCGGCGTGCGAAGGGGCATTGCTTATCGTAGATGCAACTCAAGGTATTCAGGCTCAAACTATCTCAAATCTTTATCAGGCAATTAACCACGATTTGGTTATTATTCCTGTTCTTAATAAAATGGATCTACCTCAGGCAATGCCAGATGAGGTGGAAGATCAGATCATTGAACTTGTAGGATGTGATCGTAGCGAGATACTTCATGCAAGCGGTAAAACAGGTTTGGGTGTTGATGCTATTTTAGAAGCTATTGTAAATCGCGTGCCTGCGCCGGTTGGTGATCCTGAAGCACCTCTGCAATGTTTGATTTTCGATAGTGTTTTCAACTCATTTAGAGGTATTATTGCCTATTTTAAAGTGGTAAATGGTACCATTCGTAAAGGTGATTTAGTTAAATTTTTCGCTACCGAAAAGGAGTATTATGCTGATGAGGTGGGTGTTTTACGTTTAGATATGGAGCCACGTCCGTTTTTGAGTACGGGTGATGTGGGCTATATTATCTCGGGTATTAAAGCGAGTAAGGAGGTAAAAGTTGGTGATACCATCACAACAGTAAAAAATCCATGCGAGAAGGGTATTGAAGGTTTTTCAGAGGTTAAGCCAATGGTGTTTGCCGGGGTTTATCCTATCGATGCTGAGGATTATGAGGATCTTCGAGCAGCGATGGAGAAGCTACAGTTAAACGATGCATCGTTAACATTTACCCCTGAATCGAGTTTGGCCTTAGGCTTTGGATTCCGATGCGGTTTCTTGGGACTTCTTCACATGGAGATTATTCAAGAGCGTTTAGATCGTGAGTTTGATATGGACGTAATTACTACGGTTCCAAACGTTCCGTATATTGTTCATACTAAAAAGGGTGAAGATCTAGAGGTATTCAACCCATCTGGGTTGCCCGATATTATGGCTATTGAGTCTGTTGACGAGCCCTATATTAAAGCACAAGTAATTACCAATGCCGATTATATTGGTGGTATCATGAGTCTTTGTTTGGGTAAGCGAGGAAATCTTATTAGTCAAAACTATGTGGCAGCGGGTAGGGTAGAACTTAATTACGATATGCCATTGGCCGAGATTGTATTTGACTTCTACGATAAGTTAAAGAGTATCTCAAAAGGATATGCTTCGTTCGACTACTATCCAATTGGGTTTAGACCTGCGAAATTAGTTAAACTCGATATTTTATTGAATAGCGAGCCTGTGGATGCGCTCTCAACCCTTATTCACCATGATAATGCGGTTATTTTGGGTCGTAAGATGTGCGAGAAGCTAAAAGAGCTTATCCCACGTCAGCAATTCGATATTGCCATTCAAGCGTCGGTTGGAGCTAAGATCATTGCGCGCGAAACAATTAAGGCGGTTCGTAAAGATGTAACGGCCAAATGTTATGGTGGAGATATCTCGCGTAAGCGTAAACTTTTGGAAAAACAGAAGAAAGGTAAGAAGAGAATGAAGCAAATTGGTAATGTAGAGGTTCCTCAAAAGGCATTTTTAGCTGTTTTGAAGCTTGATTAATCCTCATTTGGTTTTTTGTAGAATAAATAATAATTATATAAAATTCAGTAATAGAGCGCTTTATGTAGGCGCTCTTTTTATTTGAGCATATTTTTGCTTTTTTATTTGCATTTAACATTAATAAAGCATACCTTTGCAGAGCAATTACGAAGAAGTATTTATACCAAGATATATTGTGGGGTGGAGCAGTTGGTAGCTCGTTGGGCTCATAACCCAAAGGCCGTCAGTTCGAGTCTGGCCCCCGCTACTACGAAGGGAATCAAAGAAATTTGATTCCCTTTTTTATTTTCTTTTCTCAAAAGCCAGTGGTGCAAAAATAAAGGATCAAGTTCAAAAGTATGTGGAGTTCTATTTTTTTTTTGTGCTTTAAATTTAAGAGCGGTTCGCCTTCGGCAAACTTTTTAAATATAACGCAAAGGTCCGCAATCGAAGATCAACGGAGTTAAAGCAAAATCGCAAAGGTCCGCAAAGAAACAGATTAAATACCTGATCTAAGAGTGTTTAAATTACAAACATTTGCCCCCCTTAACAATCGGTTTTGCGGACCTTTGCGATTTTTTCTTTGAGTTACTTTGCGTAATAGTCAGATCGAAGCCGAAGGCGAGATAAAATATTTACAACTTATTTCTCCCCTTGATTATTCACTTGATCCAATAAAGTTCCTATTAAAATACCTTTTTGAGTTACGAGATGCCATAAATGGACGTCTCTATCAATAATTCAACCATTGCTATTTGTAGAGACGTCCATTTTTTATGGCGTCTCAAAACAATGCGTTAAATATCGTTTTTTTGTATAGTACTCATTTTGCACATAAGTCACACATAAGTCACACATAAGT
>JAGPHP010000053.1:5448-12779 GCA_018055415.1 Breznakibacter sp.
AATAATTCAACCATTGCTATTTGTAGAGACGTCCATTTTTTATGGCGTCTCAAAACAATGCGTTAAATATCGTTTTTTTGTATAGTACTCATTTTGCACATAAGTCACACATAAGTCACACATAAGTCACACATAAGTCACACATAAGTCACACATAAGTCAGCAAAAGCCGACTATCTTATGTTTAATTGATAAAAGCCGAAATATGCTGACTTATATGTAAATCATATATGAAATATGTGTGGCTTATCTGTGAGTCACTGTTCAGCGTCGCTTTAACGGCTATTGGGGATAAAGGCTATTGATAATTCCTCCCTGCTACTAATCTATTCGTTATACAAACGTTGTGATTAATCTGTTTTCATCTTGACATCATCTTGTCAGCTTGATGCCAGTTCGATCTTGGGTTATAACTAACGCAGAGTGGTAATCTCTCCAAATCAATATCAGATTAAAGTTATGTTCTAATATTTTTTTACTATTTATAGGGTTGCAATCAAAATTGTGTTAACTTCACATTACTAGCCCATTAGCAACTCAAATTTTGAATCACTGCTGTTGTGTTATGGGGGTAGTGAAAAATAATTGTCAAAAAATTCTCATTTCCTTACGTATTATTGAATTGAGAATATATATTTGAACCAAATTTAATAGCAACCATGAGTAATAGTAAACCACGAGTAGCTCGATTATACGAGAATTTATCTACGGAAGTGCAGGAGAAGATAAAACTTGCCTACCCGAATGGCTTTAGTCAGCATTTGATCTCCTTTACCAATAAAGAGGGTAAAGTAGTGACGGCTCTGCAGTTTGAAACTGATACCGAAAATCTTTTGATTAAGATGTCGGTGCGCGAAGCGGAGCGTATTATTGAAGACGACGACGATTATGATGAATTAGGTAATTTGAGAGAAGAGAAGTTAGAAGAGTTTGAAGATAAGTACGGAGAGGGTGAAGAGGAAGATGATTCGTATGGTGACGAACCTGTAGAAGAGGCTGATGATGACGATGAGGAGTAGTCCTCAATCGTTGTAAATAGGATATTTAAGGCATTCGTAAATTGTACGAATGCCTTATTTTTGTTATGTATAACTTTGGTACAATCCATTTTATAACGTAAGTTTGTCAAATAATTGTTTTTTTTGTATCTTGTGTTTATTTTCTGAAACAGTGTGAGTTGCATATTTTACATTTTTATGCACTTATAGATAGTAATATGCCAGATCTGTTAAAATATTCTTTTTAATTAACCATCTTTCTATGAAGAATAGTTTAAAATATATTATAGCGGCAATCGTTTTTGTTGTTTTAATACTTGTTTTTCGTTTTTGTGATAAATCCAAAGGTTCACATACAAGCCTCCCTCCGGTAGCAATCTCCTTGGAAAAAGGGAACATGGCATCCATGAAAATTTTATTAGATATTGACTCGATTGCGATTGCTAATGATAGCACTATTGAGATTGGAGTTTGCTGGAGTGTGCAAAACTACCCGCAAGTGAGCGATAGTGTTACAAGAATAACCGACCACAAACGTCCCTTTATTATCGATCTTTCACACCATTTAGAGCCAGGAACCAAATATTTTGTGAGAGGGTATGTGCGTAAGAAAAAGAATATCGTTTATAGTGAAGTATTTACCATTTTAGCACCGCGTCCTTTGGAGTCTGATATTCTTATTGGTTCGAAGAAGGTTGATACTGTTATAAATGAGTTTGTTGTTGATATTCCTACTGATAATGATGTGCAGCTCAAGGCGAGTAAGTTGTCAATTTCAGATGTGTGGCAAACAGGTGCGACATTTTCGTTGAATGTGGAGTCTCGATATCTACAAACGGCTCTGGAGACAGGGATCTGTTATAGCGATAATTCAAAACCTACAGTTGCCTTCAATCGTTTGATTTTGCCTTCTGAAGGCGGACGAATGGTAGGTGAATTAAAAGGACTTGCGCCTAATAAAACGTTTTATGCCCGTTCTTACGTCATTAATAGTAAAGATACTCTTTATGGCCCTATTGTGAAGTTTACCACACCAAAAATCGAAGTCCCAATTGTTGCGCCCGTTAAGGTGCGCATGGTTAAGGGTAATACGATGACGCTTGAAACATTGGTGCTTTTAGATGGAGGAAGTCAGGTTGTTGAAAGGGGGGTTTGTTGGGGACTTGAACCCGAGCCTACCGTTGGCGATTTTCATGCGGTTGACTCTCTGGTGTCGGGCGTGGGCATAAGTGGAGTTAAAATTAATGAACTTCAGTTCGATTCACCTTACTTTATTCGAGCCTATGCCGTTAATGGTGTTGGGATAGCTTATAGTCAAGAGCAAAAGATATCTACTTCGGTGGGAGCTGTCGGCGATATTTATGCTGGCGGAATCATATTCTATCTTGATAATAGTGGCAGACATGGTGCTGTTTGTGCCGAAAAGGATCAGTCGGCGTCGTCAGATTGGAAAGGCGCCATAAAACTTTGTAAAGATCTCTCATACAATGGATTTAGTGATTGGGAGTTGCCAACCAAAAATGAGTTGGATCATATCTATACTAATCTTTATCTAAATAACATTGGAGGCTTATCTAATTACTATTGGTCGAGTACCGAAAACGATTTTAACGATGCTTGGTATTGGCGTATGAATTATGGTTCGCCCTATTATAATTTTAAGGGTAACTTGCTTAATGTGAGAGCTATCAGACGTTTTTAAGAATCGATGACTCAGTTGTGGCGCGATAAACTCGCTACTTTTGCCCCTACTTTTGCGGGAAAGATATCTCTTGATATATCCTCACGAGCGCTTTTTGCTACCGATGCCTCTCCTTATCGGGAGATTCCTGTGGGTGTTGTGCAGGTTTATACGCGAGAACAGCTTCACGAGATTGTGCAGTTTGCTGTAACGCATCATATACCTCTTATTCCACGTGGCGCTGGTACCTCTTTAGGTGGACAAGTGGTTGGTAGCGGGTTGGTTATAGATACCTCTCATTTAAAACAGATTATCAACCTAAACAACCAAGATGGTTGGGTTGAGGTGGAGCCAGGTGTTGTGCTCGATGAACTCAATCTCTTTTTAGCATCAAAATCACTCTTTTTTGGTCCTGAGACATCAACCTCTAATCGATGCACCATTGGTGGCATGGTGGGCAATAATTCGTGTGGTGCACATTCGTTAGTCTATGGTTCTACACGCGATCAGTTGCTTGAGGTTACAGGATATCTTTCGGATGGATCAACAGCGACGTTTAGAGCTTTAACGGTGAGTGAAGTTGCCGGTAAGCTGCGAGATCAGTCACTAGAGGGAGCCATCTATAGAGGGTTAGATGATTTGCTTCAATCGGAAGTTACGCGAGAGAAAATTATAGAAAACTTTCCGCATCCGCTCATTCATAGACGAAATGGCGGTTATGCGTTAGATGCCATTGCTAAGAGTGGGCTATATGTTTTGGGGGCAGATGAGTTTAACTTATCCAAGCTCATTGCTGGTTCGGAGGGCACGCTAATGGTCATCTCATCGGTGCGTTTAAAACTACATCCACTTCCGCCAAATAGAGTGGCTCTTCTGGTACTCCATTGTAGTTCGCTCGAAGAGGCTCTACTCGCAAATGTCTTTGTGCAAAAATTTAATCCACGAGCGGTGGAGCTGATGGATAAAACCATCCTCGACCTCACAAAGGATAATGCCGAGCAGCTACGAAATCGATCCTTTATTGAGGGCGATCCTGCTGCTCTTTTAATCATAGAGTTGGCTTTTGATAGTGTCGAGCGGTTGAAAGATCAGCTTGATACGATGATTAAGGCTTTGCAGACAAATAACTTTGGTTATCATCTTTTACCTCTTTTTGGTGGTGATATTTCTAAAGTTTGGAGTTTGCGCAAAGCTGGTCTGGGTGTGCTTTCAAATATGAAGGGCGATTCCAAGCCCGTATCTGTGATTGAAGATTGTGCCGTAAAAGTAGAAGATTTGCCCGCATTCTGTAAAGATATTAGCTCGATGTTAGCAGCTTACGATAAGAGCTGCGTTTTTCATGGTCATGCTGGATCGGGCGAGTTACATTTACGGCCGATTCTTAATCTGAAGGATAAACGTGATGTGGAGCTTTTTAGAGCCATTGCTCGCGAGACGGCTCTCATTGTAAAGCGCTATAACGGATCATTGAGTGGTGAGCATGGAGATGGGCGAGTGCGTGGTGAGTTTTTGGAGTTAATGGTGGGAAGCGAGGTTTATGCTTTATTGAAAGATGTCAAGCGATTATTTGACCCTTTAAACCTTTTTAACCCCAACAAAATTGTTGAAACTCCTGCCATGAATAGCTCTTTGAGATTTGAGCTTACTGATAGAAGAAGATCACTTTGGCGACAACATACCCCATTTTATTCGGATGATTTGCTATCTGATGCAGAGCGATGCAATGGAAGTGCCGACTGTTTAAAGAGTGCCCAGTTTAAGGGTGCGATGTGCCCCAGTTTTCAGGCTACGCAAAATGAGTTCTATTCTCCTAGAGGGCGGGCTAATTTAATACGAGAGTTTTTAACGCTGCGCGAAGATGGCGAGTGTGTTGATATTGAGAGGGTTGTGGATTCGCTTCGATTGTGCCTGTCGTGCAAAGCGTGCAAGAGTGAGTGCCCTTCAAATGTGGACATTGCTCAATTAAAAGGGGAGATATTAGCATTTTACTATAACAAACATCGTAGGTCGATAAGGAGTTATTTTTTTAGTCATATCGGAATAATCAGTCAATATTTCTCCTTTACCCCACGTTTTACAAACACAATAACTCAATCGAGGGTGTTTAAGCAACTTGCAGATTCACTTTTTGGGATTTCAAAGAAGCGATCGCTACCCCAACTTTCACGAGAGACATTTAAGGCTATTTCATCTAAAATGTTGGATAAGAGGGTTGTTGATAAAAGCCCTAAAGGTCGAATTTTATTGCTTAACGATGAGTTTACCAACTACTATAACAGCAGTGTGGGCGTGTCGGCACTCACTCTTTTTAGGGCGTTGGGGTATGAGGTTACTGTTTTTACCTACAAGGAGAGTGAACGAACATATCTCTCATCGGGAGATTTGTTGAAAGCTAAAAAGGTGTTGAGAGCTAATTTAGAAGCTCTTGAGCCACTTTTAAAACGTGTTGATGCTGTCGTTGGACTTGAACCTTCGGTGTTGATGACTTATCGAGATGAGGCTTTGAAACTTTCTGATTTCGACCAAAAGAGTATTGCAGAAAGGTTGTCGAAAGTAGCTTTTACATTTGAAGAGTTTGTGGCATCGCAAATAGATTTGGGATTAATTACCTCTGATTCATTTACTCAAGAGCCGCGAACGCTCCATTTTCACGGACATTGTTATCAAAAAGCACTAGAGCGGAGCGGAGTTATTGCAAAAATTCTCTCATTACCACTGAATTACAGGGTTGAAGAGATTAACAGTGGTTGTTGCGGCATGGGAGGTGGATTTGGCTATGAGAAAGAGCACTTTGAGGTGAGCAAACAGATTGCAGAGTTGGTTTTGCTTCCGCAACTTCGGAAAATTGATCAGGGAGAAGTGGTTACATCGGGATTTTCATGTAAGCACCAAATTGCCGATCTCTCAGGGAAAATGGTAAAGCATCCAGCCGAAATATTGTTTGAAGCGCTATTGGTATCGTGATACTTTAGCGTCCTTCGTTCTCGCTTTTTATTTGGCTTCGTTCCTGTTCTTCAAGCTTTTCGCGTTCCTCTTTTGAGATTACCCCCTCAAGCGGTATGAGTTTTTGGAGTTCAAAAGAGAGATAGGTGCTAATTTGGTTATCTATTTGAATAAATCGAACGGCTGGAGTAGTTCCAAAACGCTCTTTCATCTTTATATAGTATTTCTCTTGCAGTTCGTCGCTTTTTTTCTCGAGACTAAACATCTGATTTTGAATTAAATCGAGCTCTATGTCGGTCATTGTTTTGTGTTCGTCTATGTATTTGCGAGTTAAGTTGAGTTGCTTGATTGCAATCACTTCTCGCTCTTTTTCGTAGCTATCGTAGATGGGCCAAAAGCGTTTGAGGTCTAAGATATTTAGCTTCATGTTGCGACTAAAGAGACTCCTTCTCTCCTCGCCTAAATACTCTTTCGTTGCTTGCAACTCGGGTGAAATGCTCTTTTGACTGAAGCTACAGATGCTAATTAATAGTATAAATAGTTGAAGAAGTGCTCTTTTCATGCGTGTTTTAGTTTAAGCGGGACGTGTTGTCGATTCGCTAAAGTTTTAGTTAATAGGCTTATTGATAAATTAGAAAGCGCCTTTTAATATCAAAAAATGTACCGAGACGGTGGTTTTATGATGTGTTTTGTTGTTAGTCAACTCCTATGGAGTTGAGTTTTGATGTCTTTGTTCTCCCCCAGATGAATCTGGGGGTTATTCACGGTCAACACCTACGGTGTTAAATGTTTGCATTTATTTTTAGGTGCTAAAATAGTTTATTTGTTAGATAGTTGTTAAGGTCGAGCTGGAAATTGCGCATAGTTTTAGTGATTGTGTTTTTGGGTTAATCTGTATGTTGATATGTTTTATTGTTAGTCAACTCCTCTGGAGTTGAGTTTTGATGTCTTTGTACTCCCCCAGATGAATCTGGGGGTTATTCACGGTCAACACCTACGGTGTTAAATGTTTGCATTGATCTTATGGTGCTAAAATAGTTTATTTGTAAGGTTATTTTATGATTGAATTGAAAATGATGCACCATTTTGGTGGTTATTTTTTTGTTAATAATTTTTTCGTTTAGCATTATGATACGTCTGTTGGTTTACTCCGTAGGAGTGTACTGTGCATAACCCCCAGATTTATCTGGGGGTCTAGAGTGATTGTTTTTTAAACTCCGTAGGAGTTTACACCTGTCAAAAAATATATCTTTCGTCCCACTCAATGCCATGTTCGTTAAGTAGTGAACGGTATTCGTCCTCAAAACTATGTTTTTTATGGTGTTCTTTTTGGTTTTTTATGTAGCTGATTAACTTATCTTTTTCTTTCATGCTGTAGGTTAAGGCACATGAACCCTCTGCCCAGGAAGTAAAGTTTGGAAAATCACCTGATTCTCTCATCATGAAGTTTGTCCCTGTTTTTATATCTTTTACAAATTCGGATAGAGATACCGTTGGGTGTAAGTCGGAAAGGATATGTATATGGTTTTCAGTGCCGTTAATTCTATAGAGGAGACCTTTCCTTTTTTTTATTATGCCCCAAATATATTTGTATAATACTTCGTGTTGTTCTGAGGGTAATGTGTTTTCGCGATTGTAGGTGCAGAAAACTATGTGATAAATGATTTGTCGATAACTATTCATAGGGTTTGTTTTGTTAGTCAACTCCT
>JAGPHP010000216.1 GCA_018055415.1 Breznakibacter sp.
CCGAACACCCTCTTCTAAACTCTCTTCAGTTTATGTTTTGCCAGATTTAAACTCCAATTGTTGGCTTAACATCTCTTCCGAAACATAGTTTAATCCGTCAAACGAGATGTTATCGATAATGACCGATTATTCACCTTTATCTCGCAACTCAGGCTCATACACAATGGGTTGAAGTGCGTTAATAGAATCAGCAAGTTTTTTAAAGTATGGATAGTAGAGCTTTCCAACTTCGCGACCAATGGCCTCAATCTCTTTCGAACTGCTAAAACTTTCTGCAGAGTACTCTCCTAAAGGGGGCTCTATTAATAAGTTACAAAGTTTTTTCTCTTTTGCTAAGTCGGCAGCGTCACGGTATTGGGTAATCTGATACATGACATCCATTGCATTATTAAGTTCATCCGCCTTAAAGAGTCCAGGGAAGAGGTTAACACTAATGATATAATCGGCTCCCATTTTTTTACAATCGGTAACAGGGAAGTTTCGAATGATACCTCCATCTAAATATTTTTTTTATCGCCGTAGGTTACGCTTTCAAAAACTCCTGGGATGGCCATACTTGCTCTAATCGCTTTAACAACCTCACCTGAGTCTAATACTATGGCGTCTCCTGTTGCTAAATCGGTAGCAATACATTTAAATGGAATACTAGATTTGGTAAAATCCTTATTCTCGTAATAAGGAAAGAATATCTTATTAAAGTAGATATAAATCTCTTCCGATTCAACCATTCCTGTGGTAATCGCTGGTTTGAAGTTTTTCATCGGAACCTCAATAGCGTAGTTGTTATAATCTCTACACTCCTCCATACTCACATTTTTATATTGAGGTTTGCACGATAACATGATGTCCCAATCGATATCTTTATTTATCTCCTCAATTTGCTTTCCCGAATAGCCTGCCGCATACATGGCTCCAATGATAGAGCCCATACTCGTTCCAGTTATATAATCGACTTTTAAACCCGCGCTATCAATAGCTTTTAGGATTCCTACGTGAGCAAGACCTTTTGCACCACCACCACTCAAAACAACACCTACTTTTGGTCGTTGTGAGAAGAGAGTTGTGAGCGTGAATAAGAGTGCTAAGAGTTAGAGTTTTTAATAAATTGCGATTCATAAAACTAATTTTTAAACAACACTATTGTAAGTTAAGGATATCAAGTTAACTTTGAATTTGCTTTTATTAGCAAACATAATTTAAATATAACTCATTTCATTAATAACCACAACACTTTTACCTTCATCTTATGAAAAATAGATTAAACTATGTATTTCTCTTTATCTCGCTTTTGTTTTTTTTAAGCGCGTGCGAGAGTTGGAAAAGTCAAAAAATCACAGAATCCCATCACCCCCTTGTTTTGGGTTATACGGGAGGTGAAATATCTACAGATCAAAAAGTTTTTGTTCTTCTAAACAAAGAGATAAACTTAAATGATATTGATACCAGTAAGCTGAACGACATAGTAGATCTATATCCATCGGCCGATTACTCGGTTGAAATAGCAAATACAACCACTCTTTCTATTAAGCCCTCTAAGGCCTGGAAGCGAGGCGCAACTTGTCGATTCAGAGTGAATTTTAACAAGTTGTTTAGAAATGAAAAATATGACCCTTTCATCTTTGAAGTGTCGGTTAAAAGACAAGCCTATTATTTAGAGTGGAAAGGATTTCAGTCTCAATCTACTAATAATCCAAGTATTAATAGTTTGTTGGGTTCAATTAATCTGATGGAACCTGAGAATTTAGCAACCATCAAGCCTCTTTTAAGCGCAAAACAAAATGGAAATGCACTATCTATTAAGTGGAGTAATAGTTCAAATAAGAAGATATATGAATTTGAAATTGAGAATGTTAATGTAGATAGTGGGAACTCTGATGTTGATGTCGAATTTAAAGGTAAAGAGATTGGAGCCAATGAAAATACCTCTTTAAATTATATTCTTCCCGATCAATCGGTATTTACTCTTATTTCATTAACAAATCCTAAAGTTAGCGGAGAGCCTTATCTACTTTGCTTTTCAGACCCCATAAACGCTAATCAAAATGTTGAAGGTCTCTTTTCACTCTCTAATGGGGTAAAACTATCGGTGAGTGTAAACAAAAATTTTGTAGAGATATATCCGAGTGAAGAGTTAACCGAAACAGTTACCCTTACAATAGATCGATCGCTTCAAAACTACAAATACGCCACATTAAACAACGAAATATCCTATCTAATAGAACCTAAAGGGAAGGCACCTAAAGTTGAATTTGTTAGCAAGAGTACAATTTATCCTTCGGGAGATAAAATGATTATTCCTTTTAAAGCTACTAGTTTACGGGCAGTAACTGTACGAATTATCGAGATCTATCAGAACAACATGGGTGCTTTTTTGCAAGATAATAACATCGATGGCGCAAGTTCTATTAAACGTTATGGCTCAATAGTGGCCAAAAAACATTTGGTTTTTGATGAGTTGGGAATGGGGGCAAATGATAGTGAATTTGTTTACGGTTTGGATATCTCTAACTACGTAAAACGTGAACCTGGTTCTCTTTACCGAGTTACTCTTAGTTTTCGTAAAGAGTTTTCAAAAGTTAATTGTCAGCAAGTGTTTAACAAAGAGGAGTTTAATGCTTTAATAGCCGATACGTTGTTGACTAATAAAGAGCTTGCTTACTTCTCGGATGGTAGTTATTGGCAAAGTTATTCTCCTGATAATGACTATAGTTGGGATGATTACGAGTACGAGCAAGCAGATGATCCTTGTTCAGACTCTTTTTATATGAGAGATCGATCGGTGTCTAAAACTATATTGGTTAGCGATATTGGAATAATTGCTAAGTCTTTAAAAAACAATATTATAAATATATTTACTTCATCAATAAGTAAAGCTAAAGCATCTTCAGGTATTGATATTAAGGCTTATAACCTTCAAAATAGAGTTGTTGGCGAAGGCAAATCAAACGGAGATGGATTTGCAAATATTCAATGTTCGCAAATGCCATTCTACCTAGTGGCCTCAAATGGGAAAGAGTATAACTATTTGAAATTGGTTGAAGAGACAAAACAAGTAACGACAACCTTTAACACCAACGGGGCGTTTACAACCGATGGTATCAAAGGATATCTTTATGGAGAGCGCGGTGTGTGGCGTCCTAACGACTCTATTTATCTTTCTTTTATTTTACAAGATGCAGAAAATAGATTGCCCGATGGACTTCCCATTAAAATACAACTTTTTGATACTCAGGGGCGTGTTGTGGATAAACAACTATTAAATAAAGATGAAAAGACCATTTATGCAACTTCATTCCATATTCCAGAACAAGCCAAAACGGGCAACTGGTATGCCGAGGCATTGGTTGGTAATTCTAACTTTAAACTTCCAGTTAGAGTAGAAACGATAAAACCTAATCGATTAAAAATAGATTTAAACACTAAAGGTAAGACCTTTAGCGCCCAAAATAATAGTGCATTAACGTTAAAGGGAAACTGGCTAGCGGGTATTGCAGCGTCTAATCTTAAATTTGATGCAACTTACACCCTCACGCAAATTGAAAATCCATTCCCAAATTACTCTAACTACACATTTACATCGCCTTTTAATCATTTCGAAAAGCGTGAAAATAGCTTGATTGAAGGCAACCTTAACCAATTGGGTGAGACCTCATTTACACCACAATTTAATGCAAGTGCCGAAGCGGGTCTTCTTAAAGCTAAGATTAAAGTGCGGATATTTGAACCTGGCGGAGAGTTTAGTACCGATTTCTTCGACGCTAAGATATCTCCCTGCTCAAGCTACACTGGAATCTCGATCCAACAAAGCAACAGCACAGACTATTTCCCTATTAAGGTAATCACTG
>JAGPHP010000054.1 GCA_018055415.1 Breznakibacter sp.
AATCAAAATAGTGCATTGTTTTTATCGTTTTTATCGTTTTTATGACCTCCCCCAAGAGGGGAGTTAAGTTGCTATTTTCAAGTTATTTACCATATTCCCCTCCCTTGGAGGGGCTAGGGGAGGTCTTTATTTTTTCTCTTTTACATCCTTTCTCCCCCTCATAAACCCAACATAATATCCCAAAATCCCCGCACCAATAGCCGCTTGAATAGCAAAAAATGTAGAAACGATTTCAGGACTATCAAACAACTTTATCCCCTTAAACCAAGGCTGATAATCTTGGTCGATACTCTCAATTGCGACCACTGCTTTATCGTCTGTCCCCTTAAATTCACCGTTTTTAAACATGACAAGAGGCAAAACTATAAGTGCCATGATGGCTAGGATTATCAATAGTTTTTTCATGTTTTACTCCTCCCCAAAACATTTAGCGTTATTAACTCCTGTTGATTATGATTTTTAATGAAGTTAAATACCACTACAGATACCATTCCCTCAATGACAGAAAGTGGCAATTGCGTGACCCCAAAAACAGATATAAACTTGATAAAGGAGTCCATGATGGAGCCACTCTCGGCGGGAAATGCCAATGCCAACTGTAGTGCAGTAACGCAATAAGTAATAAGGCTTCCTGCAAATGTGGCACTAAAAACAATAATCGATTTATTCAGTTTTGTGTAATTTAATCCTTTGTAAATCAGCCATGTTAGCAAAGGTCCCGCAACTCCCATCGAAAAGGTATTTGCTCCAAGCGTGGTTAATCCGCCATGTGCCAAAAGCAGTGTTTGAAACAGCAATGCTATCATCCCTAAAATGGAGGTTATGGCTGGCCCAAACAAGATAGCGCCAAGTCCGGTACCGGTCATGTGTGAGCAACTGCCAGTTACTGAAGGTAGTTTGAGCGCCGATAGCAAGAAAATGAAGGCTCCGGCGACGCCTAAAAGCACCTTTACTTTTCCATTTTCGGCCGTTAGTTTTTTTATCTTTTTAATGCCTAAATAGATAAATGGTAACAACAAAATAGCCCAAATTAAGCACCAGCTGGGGGGTAAAAATCCTTCAGCAATATGCATGGCATAGAGGCTCTGCGGTAGTAAAACTCCGAGTATAACTAGCGCAATAAAGTATCTGAATTTCACTGATTTACTGTCTCAAAAATCCTTTTTTCAAGTAGTTCTGCAATGAGTGAATCGGCTCCAAATGGTTTACCCAACTTGAAATTAATTTGAGGATAGAGAAGTCGTTGTTCGTTTATGATTTCGGGGATGTCTTGTTTGATGTGGTTTCCCATAAAGAGGAAGTAGGGCACTACCACAATCTCTTTAGCACCTGCTTCGGCTAACTCTCTGGTAACGGTGGCAATGTCGGGTTGTGCCAGCTCCATGTGAGCCCCTTTAACTACGGTTTCTGAGATTTTAGTGCGCACCAAGCCCACCACTTTTTCAAATTCGGCAACGGCATCATTAGACCGGCTGCCATGTGCTACTACTAGCACCGCTTTTCCATTTTTCATTGTTCAAAATTGCTCCATCCCATTGCGTAAAAGCAATAGTAACAGACTGTTAATCATTAGACCCGATGATAGCAATGGAAAATGCAGAAAGAAATAGAATAGGCACGCGTAGCCTCTCATTCTCTTAGCTTCACCTCCCGAAAGCTTCAAATAATGGTTTAATAGTAGGTCTTCTGACTTGCTCCTCTTAAGCGCCTTCCCGTGTTAACAGTGGCATAGTGTGCTTAATGATAGTTATAAACTATGGAGCTTACAGCAGCGGGTACTGTTCAGGATTCTCACCTGATTCCCTTTCAAAATGGGTTCGGATGAACTCATTTTTACTATAAACTTTGGCAAAGGTAATGAACTATTTTAAATTGTGTTTATTGTTAGTTGGTTTTTTGTTGAGAAAATTAATGCTGTACAACATTTAATGGTAAATGCTACTATCAACAATGTCGAATAAAATAAAAAAAAGGACAGCCCTTAAGCCATTCTCATATTTATACCTTTGTTTATCCTACTCCTTGAGTATTTCTATTTATTTCGAAAAATTTCTACTCAAATTATTACTTAGTCTTTAAATATAATACATCTGATTTTCATTCATCTCATCGTATCTCTTCTTCAAATCGCTGATTGTATAGGTTTGCAAAAGGGCATGAAAATCATCCGATATCTTATCTAAAATAAAACTTACGGCTTTTTCGTTATTGCTCTGAGCTTTTGGTAGATACTGTTTATGGTAAGCATCTTCTAACACATCCATCACATCAGATACCTTAATTTGGTTCGCCTGTTTTTTAAGTCGATAGCCTCCTCCTGCTCCACGTTTAACCTCTACGATGTCGGCTTTTTTGAGCGCAACAGCGATGGCCTCTAAAAATTTGAGCGGAATATCTTCACTAATAGAGACTTGCATGATGCCAAAGAAATCTTCGCGATTGCCTGAATTCAACGCAAGTAAGAATTTTAATCCGTAATATACTTTTTTTGAAAATTTCATATTATTAAATTAGTGATAAAACTCTTAATGTTAATGCTTTAAAATAGGATATAGATTTGCTCTGAGGCTAGAATTAGTTTACTTTTTCAAGCGCTTGGCTTATATCGTTAATTAAATCATTCACATCTTCTATCCCAACAGACATGCGAAGCATGGTATCTCTAATGCCCATTTCAATGCGCTCACTCTCAGGGAATTCAGCATAGATGGTAGAGAATGGGTGAATAATAAGGGTTTTATTGTCGTTCAAATTGGTTGCTCTGCGGATAAGTTGCAGTTGATTGTAAAATTTAAAGGATGCCTCTTTTGAGTTTAAATCAAAGGTCATGATGGCTCCTGGCTGTCCGTTAAACTGCTTCAAACTCAACAAATAATTCTCATTGCCCTTAAGCCCAGGATAGTTGACCGATGCAATTTTTGGATGCGATTGCAGATATTCGCCTAGTTTAATACAGTTATTTACGCAACGCTCCACCCGCAAATCAAGCACGTCGAGACCAATGATTTGAAAATGAGCTGTATGCGCAGTCATACAACCTCCTAAATGTCTGAATATCTCTTTACGTAATCGTGCAATTAAGGCATCTTTCCCCATCTTACCCGACCATTTTTGTAACGATGGAATTTTTGTCCAATCAAAGGTCCCGTTGTCTAGGATAATGCCGCCTACCGAGGTAGCTCCTCCTGAAATAAATTTAGTGCTCGACATTACTTCTACATCTACACCAAACTTTTTGGAGTTAAATACCGATGGGGGCGTAACGCTTGTGTCGGCAATTAATACCACACCCTTTTGCTTAGCTAGTTTTGAAAGGTGTTCAATATCAATAACTTCTAACTGTGGGTTTGTGATGGTTTCAAAAAAGAAAGCACGGGTTTTTGAGTCGCAAAGGGCTTCTACTTCTTTGGTATTCCCCATGTCGGCAAATCTTACCTCTATATCCCACTCTGCTAGTGTATTCTTAAATAGCGCATAGCTATGGCCAAAAAGGTGGTTGGACGAGATAATATTCTCACCCTTACCCACAAGTGCTAGCACCAAGTTGCTTATGGCAGCCATTCCCGACGATAGCGCCATGGCTGCGTGACAATCAGTTACTGATTTGAGTTTCTTCTCCAAATACTCAACCGTTGGGTTAGATGTTCGAGAGTAGGCGTGTGCAAATTTTTTACCCTCAAAGGCTTCGGCAATATCTTCTGCCGATTCAAATTCGTAGGCAACGCCATCGTAGATCGGGAAATGAAGTGAATTATAGGAGTCCTCTTTTTGAAAAGGGGTATGTAGTGAACGTGTGGTAAATCCTTTTTGCATTGTATCTTATGTTAAATTTTTACTTTTTATCTTTTTTGCTCCCCTCCCTTGGAGGGCTGGGGGAGGCTTAATTTTTTTTTGACTGTTTAGGTTATTGCCTACTTACCCTAATTTTCTTAACCTCTTCTGTTGTAACAGCGCTCTTATCGCTACTAAATTTTACTTTGGTATAGGTTAAAACAGTTGCAATCTCTTCGTCTGTTAAGCTGGTGAATGGAGGCATTATGCCATTGTATTTTACCTCGTTTACTACTAATTCTCCACTTTTACCTTCGAGCATTAAGTTTATTAAAGCTAGATTGCCCATGTTCAAATTCTTGTTGCCTGCCAGTGGCGGAAATGCTCCGGGTATTCCCATTCCATTTGTTTGGTGACAGGTTGCACAGTTTGAGTTGTAAAGTTGTTCCCCCTTTTTTGTCTCTATGGAGGATGTGTTAGCTATATCCGTTTTCTGACTAGAATTATTTCCCGAGCAAGATAGTAGAGTAGCCACTAAAATGGTTAAAAATGTGTGCTGTATTAGTTTGATATTCATCTATTTAAATGCTTTCTATTGATTTTGTAGGAATATCCCTCTTCCGGAGTTCAAATTTTGCGATTTTAATCGAGGAAACAAACTTAATCACCTTTTTTTTATTTTTTTATTTTTTTTAAAACAAAAATCCTCTTTATTCGTAATAAAGGCACGTTTCTATCTATTTTTGCATAAAATTTTAAGGTAATGGTTATTGTTTTGCGTGCCCTGTGTGGTGAGAGTGATGATTTTGTTAGAGAATTTGAGATTGATGCCGATTCGTCGTTCCTCACTCTGCACAATTTTATTCAAGAAAATTTAAAGTTCGATGAGAAGCAGATGGCTTCCTTTTTTCTTACCGATCGTGATTGGAATAAGGAACAAGAGATAACGCTTTTGGATATGTCGGATGGAGAGAATTCTCAAGTCCTACTAATGGAAGCTACTTTTTTAGGCGATTATATTAAGTCGGTAAAACAACGATTTATCTATGTGTTCGACCTATTCTCAGAACGTGCTCTCTTTTTTGAAGTTACCTCAATTGATAAAAAACGTACTCTCGACGAGGCTTTGTGCACTGTTGCTGCTGGAGTAGCTCCTCTTCAAATTCTTTTCGAAGATCCTTCACAAGATCCTAATTCTATTATGCATGATGATGATAGCTTTGATGATCTATTATATGGGGGCGAGCTCGATGATGAGGCCTATGGCTATGATGAATTTGGAGAAGATCCTTACGGTGGTGGTTACGGAAACGATCCGTATGGCGAAGATTATTAATCGTTAACCTCCTTATGCATAATACTTTAATTGTCGTTGTTGGGCCTACAGGCATCGGCAAAACATCGTTGTCTATTGCACTGGCTCAACATTTTAAGAGTCAGATTATTTCGGCCGATTCGCGACAAATATTTAAAGAGATAAAAATTGGTACAGCTGCTCCTACTGAGATGGAGTTGGCTGCTGCTCCTCACCATCTGGTGGCAACTCATTCTATTTCTGATTATTATAGCGCTTGGGAGTTTGAGCAAGATGTGCTCAAGCTTACCGATTCACTTTTTCAGCAATGCAATCCGCTTATTATGGTGGGTGGGGCAATGATGTATGTTGATGCCGTTTGTAAAGGTATCGACGATTTACCAACAATTGATCAAACTATTAGAGATGAGGTGTTTAAGCAGTATGAAGAGATAGGACTCGAGGGGATGCGTCGCCAACTCAAACAGCTTGATCCTGTTTTTTACGAGCAGGTCGATTTGAAAAATGCAAAACGTGTTATTCATGCAGTCGAAATCTGTTTGATGACAGGTATGCCATATAGCTCTCTTCGCACTAATCCAAATAAAGAACGTCCTTTTAAAATTATAAAAATCGGGTTAGATATCCCACGTGAAGAGCTCTACGAACGCATTAATCGTCGTGTAGATTTGATGATTGAAAATGGTCTTGTTGATGAGGTCAAGGGGTTACAACACCTAAAGCATCTGAACTCGCTTAATACAGTTGGTTACAAAGAGATTTTTAGTTATTTAGATGGCGAGATCACTCTTCCTGAGGCCATTGAACTGATTAAACGTAACTCTCGTCGTTATGCCAAAAAGCAACTAACTTGGTTTCGTAAAGATGAGTCAACCGCTTGGTTTCATCCTTCTCAAAGAGATGAAATTATTGCCTTTTTAGATAAAAAAAAGAAATAGAGGTTTTCGTTATTCATTTTTTAAATCTATTATTAATCCTCGCACTCTCCCCTAATTCATAATCATTCCAAAACTTTTTTTATCTTGCTGTAGATTCATCTTTTATTTTACAGCTCATGAAACGTATCTATTTGCAGTTTATACTTTTTCTTAAGGATCGATTCGATCTCTCTCAAGATCAAGATAATAACCAAAGTACAATCGACGAAATTAAAAAGGGTATTGTTTTTAGAGGTGTCAATGTTTGGACACTCATTTTCGCCATATTCGTTGCATCCATCGGATTAAATGTTAATTCAACCGCGGTAATCATTGGTGCAATGCTTATTTCACCTCTTATGGGACCTATCATGGGGTTAGGTTTAAGCGTTGGAATATCCGACTTTTCGCTTCTGAAAAAATCGTTATACAACTTAACAATTGCTGTTGTAATCAGCATTTTAACCTCAACTCTCTATTTTATGGTGTCGCCATTGAACGATGCTCAATCTGAGCTGCTTGCACGTACATCTCCAACCATTTACGATGTTTTAATAGCTCTTTTTGGTGGGTTAGCTGGTATTGTAGCTGGTTCAACTAAAGGAAAGGGTACTGCCATTCCTGGTGTTGCTATTGCTACGGCTTTGATGCCTCCGCTTTGTACGGCTGGATTTGGATTAGCTACGGGTAATTGGCTCTTTTTTGTGGGTGCTTTTTATCTTTTCTTTATTAATGCAGTCATGATTAGTCTATCTACTTATTTGATTGTGAGGTTTTTAAGGTTTCCAAAACACATTGAAGCTGAAGTTGAAAAGGAGAGGCGTGTTAGAAAATATCTATATATGGTAACTCTTTTAGCCGTTTTGCCGAGCATTTATATGGGATATCGCATTGTTCAAGAGGCTGTTTATCAGCGAAATGCCTCAAGGTTTATCTCTGAGCAGTTCAATAGTAATGAACGTTTTCTCTTTTCTAAATCGATCCATTTTGTTGCTGGTGACAGCTCTACAATTGAACTCTATTTAACAGGAAATCCCTTGGATACCAAGGAGCTTGATTTAATTAGATCTCAGCTGTCTCGCTACAAAATTTCAAAAACTAAACTTGTAATTAATCAAGGTAGAAGCTCGTTGTCTTCTTCTGATATCGGGCAGATTAAATTGGGTCTTATTGAAGAGTTGTATCGTAAAAATGAGCAGATAATTAGCGATAAAGACGCTAAGATCCACATTTTGGAGTCGCAACTTCTCGAACTCGGATACGGTTTACCCACTAATTTGGTGGCTAATGAAGTTAAGGTTTTATATCCCTCTATCTCTCGTTTTGCAGCGAGTAAAGTCGTTGATTATAATCTTGTTAGTAATAGTAATGACACCCTTTTGTTAGTCTCCGTCACTTCGTCGCCAAAATTAAAAAGTAGTGATATCACTCGATTTAACGATTGGTTACGTGTGCGTTTTAATCTATCAAAGGTGAGGGTGGTCATGGAGTAGGTATCGAATAAATAAAAACAGCTGTAAGATTTGGATTCTTACAGCTGTTTTTATTTCTATTCTGTTTTGTTATTTCAACTCCACTTCTAAAAATTGATCCACCAGCTCAACACATCCTTTGCATGCTAGCTGATTCGTTTTTCTAATTTCTCTGCATGCCAGTGATGATGAACTTGACATAAACTGCTCTTTCAAAAGCTCTTGCGCTTCTTGGTTATTAGCTAATCGCTCTAATCCAGCGTAGAGTGCTCCACATGCCCCCTCAGGTGCCTTGCCACCGCCATATTTCTGAAATTCTATAGCTCTCATTTGTGCTTCCTCTGAGCTTGATGCCCATTTATAGGCTATTGCTTGAGCGCAATTAAACTTAAGTTCTGGGTGATGATAAAGTTCTGATGCTTTTAAATGTCTGTTCATAAAACTAAATATTTAATTATTTAGATGTTTAAATCCAAAAGGTGTGCCATACTATTTACATGACATCTTTTCCGATAGATGGGCGAATTAATTGAGAAAAAGCTCTACAACATGAGCTACTCCATCCTCTTCGTTCGAGAGTGTAATAAAGTCCGACGCCTCCTTCACTGCTGGTTGTGCATTAGCCATAGCTACTCCCATCCCGGCGAACTTAATCATCGAGAGGTCGTTAAAACCATCTCCACAAGCAATCATCTCTTCGCGCGTATTTCCAGTGTAAAGAAGTAGTTTCTGTAGCGATTGTGCTTTGTCTATGTTTGATGGCATGAGTTCTAAAAAGAAGGGCTCGCTTCGGTAAATACTCATCTCGTAACCAAATATTCCGTTCATCTCTTTCTCTAATAGTACAAGTTTCTCGGGATTGCCTACAATCAGACATTTTGGCACAGGAAATTGAATCGCTTCTGAAAATGATTTTACCTCTTTAATACTCATCTTATTCAAAAATGCTTCGTATTTAACATATTCGTTTTCAGGAGCTTCTGAAATGATATTTTCGTTCTGATAGGAGATAATTTCCACCTCGTTTTGTACGGCTATGTCATGTAAAAGAGGTAGCTTTTCACTACTGATCACTGATTCGTGAATTACCTCTTTGGTCTTCCAATTGATTATAGTGCCACCGTTAAAGGAGAGAATATATCCACCATATTTTGCTAACTCTAACTCCTCGGCCAACGGAACTATTCCATAAGTGGGTCTTCCAGATGCTAATACAATGGTAATGCCGCGTTCTTGTGCTTTTATGAGGGTCTCTTTCGTTCGCGCCGACATCTCTTTTTTTGAGTTGGTAAGGGTGCCGTCAAGGTCGAGTACTAGTAACTTATATTTCATGTCAAAGTTGTTAATTCAAATGTGTTGTGCAAAAATAACAAAAATTGGAGTAAAGAGTTCTTTAGTTTTTGAAATTTATGCGGTTTTTGAGCTGTAAATGAGATATTTAACTATTTTTAAATATTGGGGTTATTACGACAAATTTAGGGCAAGGGTTACAATGTTTGATTTTGTTGTAATTATAGGTGTTCTGCCATATATCAAGCTCTGTATAAAAGCGTTATGAAAGAATAATAAAGTGTAAAATGAGGGTTTATTGTTAAACTTTGTTTAATTTAGATGCCCAATAAACTTTTGATAGGGTCTATTGTTTACTTTATGATGATTTTCAAACATTTTAAATACATTTTATAATCATGGGAAAGATTTCACAACACATTAAACCTGGCGTTGTTACAGGTGCTGATCTACAAAAATTATTTCAATTAGCTAAAGATGGTGGCTTTGCTTTACCTGCTGTAAACGTTATTGGTTCTGATTCAATCAATGGAGTTCTTGAGGCTGCTAAACAGGTTAACTCGCCCGTTATTGTTCAGCTTTCTAATGGGGGCGCTGCGTTTTATTCGGGTAAAGGTGCTGGTCTAGAAGGACAAAAAGGTGCTATCTTAGGTGCTATCTCGGCGGCTAAACATGTTCATATAATGGCCGAAGCGTATGGCGTTCCAGTTGTTTTGCATACCGATCATGCGGCTAAAAAATTATTGCCTTGGATTGATGGTTTGTTAGATGCAAGCGAAAAGCATTTTAAAGAGACTGGTAAACCGCTATTTAGCTCTCACATGTTGGATCTATCTGAAGAGCCACTAGCTGAGAATATTGAGATCTGCGAAAAATACCTTACTCGTATGAGCAAAATGGGCATGACTCTAGAAATTGAGCTTGGTATTACTGGTGGTGAGGAAGATGGTGTTGACAATTCAGGTGTTGATAATGCATTATTATATACTCAACCTGCTGATGTAGATGCTGTTTATACTGCTCTTTCTAAAATATCTCCAAACTTCACTATTGCGGCCTCTTTCGGTAACGTGCATGGTGTTTATAAGCCTGGTAACGTTCAATTACGTCCTGAGATCTTGAAAAACTCACAAGAGTATATTCAAAAAGCACACAATACGGCTAAAAATCCTGTGAATTTTGTTTTCCACGGTGGTTCTGGATCAACTCTTCAAGAGATCCGCGATGCAATCAGCTATGGCGTTATCAAAATGAATATCGATACCGATACGCAGTGGGCTTTCTGGGATGGTATTCGTGCTTTTGAAGCTAAAAACCGTGGCTATCTTCAAGGTCAAATCGGTAATCCAGAGGGTGCTGATAAACCAAATAAGAAGTATTACGATCCTCGCGTATGGTTACGCGCTGGGCAAGCTTCTTTAGTAACTCGTTTAAAGCAAGCATTTGAAGATCTTAATGCTATCGATACTCTATAGTTTATAGGTAAATGTAAATTAAAAAACGCCGAAACATTATCTGTTTCGGCGTTTTTTTTCTATCTATTTCTCATCACGCCTTAAAACTCTTCCAATACCCTTTTCTGAAAAAATAGAACACGATTAAACTCATGGTGCTCTCAGAGATTAAAATAGAGTAGTAGACACCATTGGGACCAAAATCGAGATTAATAGCAAAAAGATAGGCCAACGGAATCTCCATTGCCCAAAAGGCAAATAGGTTAATGTAAGTTGGAGTGCGTGTGTCGCCGGCACCATTAAATGCCTGAATTAGTACCATCCCTAATCCATAAGCAATCATTCCATATCCGATGATTCTTAAGCAGTTGGCACCATACTCAATGACCTTTGAGTCTGTGGTAAATGCTTCTATAAAAAGAGTTGGAATAAACATAAAAAAGAGTGCGATAAAGCCTAAAACAACAATGTTGACAATTGCAGTAACCCAAATTGTGCGTTCGGCACGTTGTGGGTGATCTGCGCCCAAATTTTGCCCCACCAATGTCGAAGCAGCATTTGAGATTCCGACGGATGGTAAGAGCGAAAATATTAACACTCTAATTGCCAAGGTGTATCCTGCTACAACTTCGCTCCCAAAATGACTTACAATCCGAACCATTGCCACCCAAGAGATGTGTGGTATAAGCATCTGAAACATCCCTCCAATCGATAAATCGAGTAGATGCCACATATCTTTAAACTTGATATGGAGCTCTTTCTTTACAAAATGTACGCGTGCTGATCCGCCAAAGAGAATCCAAAACTGCCAAATTACCGCGGTAGCACGGCCAGTGGTGGTGGCTATTGCTGCACCCTCTACTCCAAATGCTGGAATTGGCCCTAAACCAAAAATAAATATGGGATCTAAAATCATATTTAAGGCATTTGCCAGAAATAGCACTTTCATGGAGATTAAGGCGTCTCCTGCACCCCTAAAAATAGCATTGTTAACAAAAAGTAGAATGATAACAATATTACCTCCAAACATAATGGTTGTGAAACCGCCATGCTTCTCAATTAGCTGATCGCTTGCCCCCATGACACTTAGCAAATCGCTGGCATACATTGCGCCCAATACGCCAATTATTATGGAGATAAAACTCCCAACAATAATAGCCTGCCATCCGTAGTGCGCAGCCTCTTTTGGCCGTTTCTCACCAATCCTTCGCGAAACAAGGGCCGTCGTCCCAATACTTAATCCTATTGCAATGGAGTAGAGTAGGGTCATTAACGACTCTGTGATTCCTACTGTTGCAATGGCATCAGCTCCCAATTTGGCAACAAAAAAGATATCTACTATGGCAAATGTAGATTCCATTATCATCTCCAATACCATTGGAATTGAGAGGAATAGAATGGCTTTTTTTAATGGAATTTCGGTAAAATCCACACCCTCTGAGTTAAATATTTCAGAAAAGAGCTTTTTGCTCCTTTGCAATTTTTCTTTCATTATTTCTTCTATTAAAAAATAAAGAGCTGCTTTTTAAGGGCAGCTCTTTGTATATTATTGGGGGGTTCTCTATTTGTGTCGCTTTTGAAGTTCTCGAGCTAAATCTTCAATGCGATATCCTTTATGGGTAAGTAAAACAATAAGATGGTATAAAAGATCGGCTCCTTCATACAAAAAGTTCTCATCATCGTTCGCCATGGCTCCAATAATCGTCTCAACGGCCTCTTCACCTACTTTTTGAGTTATCTTTCGAGTTCCTTTATTGAAAAGTGATGTTGTATAAGAGCCCTCAGGCATCTCTTGCTTTCGTTTGTCAATAAAATCCTGAAGGGTCTTTAAGAACATGATATCTTCACTGTTATTCTCATCCCAGCAAGTGCCAGTGCCCTTGTGGCAGGTTGGCCCAACAGGATTAACCATAATAAGAAGTGTATCGTTATCGCAGTCCACTTTCATCGAAACAACATTCAAGAAGTTACCCGACTCTTCTCCCTTTGTCCACAAGCGATTTTTAGTACGGCTAAAAAAAGTAACCTGCCTCTCCTCTTTTGTCTTATTATAAGCCTCTTCGTTCATGAAGCCTAGCATCAAAACTTTTTTTGTGCTATTATCTTGAATAATGGCTGGTACTAGGCCATTTCCCAATTTGTTAAAATCAATTACCATAATGTTTTATCTCATTTTTCGTAGGCAAAGGTAATAAAAAGATGATATCTATAAAGATAGTTTGTGATAACTTCATCGCTATATCCAATTTGTGTGCTATTTACGTCGTCTTAAATGTGTGTTAATTAGGTGATCATATCGTCATCCACTTGTGATCAACCCGATATTAAGCCGACTTAAGCCGACTTAAGCCGTTGTGGAAAATGAAAAGCCGAATTAAGTCGGATTGATCTGGTGTCGACCATCTCTTAATGTCGGTTTGTTGTGGAGGTTTATTGGTCACAATGATGATGCAATGAGGGAGCCTCGTTAGGTTTAATATTGATCAATTACACCGCAAAGAG
>JAGPHP010000217.1 GCA_018055415.1 Breznakibacter sp.
AGTATTTGTGAGGAGAGAAGTTCACCCTGAATAGTATAAATTTCAATACTAGCTACCTCCTTGTGAGATATAATAGTAAATTCATTAGAACAAGGCTGTGGATATATTTGAGCATTAGAGTCACTTACAACTTCTTTAACAATTTCTGACGTTGGTATTCCTCCACCAAAACCAACCATCTGCTTAGTTGAATAGAGTTTAAATTCGCCTGCAGCAAGCGAAATTGTCATATTAACATTTGAAACATCTATTGTGGTTCCACTAAAATGATCGTACCACACACCTGTTTTACTAAAAAATGGCTGAATAGATTGGGTAGTTACACCAAAATTAGCAATCACCCTCACATCGTTATTAGCACTTTGGAGCCAAATACGTTTTAAACCATTTACATTACATGCATCGATACCAAAATCGGTAGTACGAAAAACCTCTTCGTTAATCTTTAGATTTATTAAGTTGCTATAAACTTTCCATAACGCTAATCGATCGGGGTTTGTCATATACTCCCATTTTGGAGGCTTCGCATCGGTTCGACCTATTGAATCAATACTAACATCATAAGCTCGTTCGCCAAACTGCCATAAAAGCTTAGGTCCAGGTACGGTAAAATACATTGCCGCAGCGGCTCCACAACGTTTAGAAACATTAGCCACACTCTTATCAAAATTGCCAAACATTTTTGCTTTATATGCCAATCGCTCTTCATCGTGGCTCTCCATGTAAGCCATTAGATTCGATTTATTCCATCCTCGATTTTTATAGGATACTGAGCTGATATCAGATTTACAAACCCCACTTCCTCCGTCATTCCATCCCATTACCGCTTCACTATATTTGGTATTAAGCTCAACCCCACTCCAAAGCATCATGTTGTAATCCGAAAGAACTTTCTCTTCTGAGTTGTCTGCCAGATGCTCAAGTATCACATAAGCTCCAGGTTTAACAGCCCATATTTGATCGGCCATACGCTTAAGTACAGCTACTCGAGCGGCATCATAATCCCATCCACAATTAACATTGCTTTGTGTAAATCCTTTTGTAAAGTCGAAGCGGAAACCATCAATTTTATACTCTGTAAGCCAATAAGCTGTAACGTCGTCAATAAATTTTTGAGTGTAGCTACTTTGATGATTAAAATCCATACCCCAACCATAACAGGTGTGAGGGGCTGTAGGATTATACCAAGGATTATTAGCGGCTGGACGACTATTAGCTGCATCCCAATACATTTGAGCCATAGGTGATTGCGCAAATGAGTGATTCAAAACTAAATCCATAATCACTGCAATTCCATTTTGATGACACAAATCGATAAAACGTTTATATTCATTCTTAGGGCCATAAGCTTTGTCGGGGGCAAAATAGAAACTAGGATTATATCCCCAACTATCATCTCCCTCAAACTCGTTAAAAGGCATAATATGAATTGCGTTTATATTCAACCGTTTAAAATAGTCAATTGAATCAGACAAGGTCTTTATGATCCCTCTATCACTTCCGTTTAAAGAGGCTCTTTGCCAATCTCGAATAAGAAGCTCATAAACAACAAGATCCTCATTCTGAGCTCCAGTAAAACTCTCAACTTGCCAATTATAGGGAGTTTGCCCTGTTTTAAACCAAGCAGTACGACCACGCGCTAACTCCTCGGCTGTTGGCGCATTATCGACACCAGGATAAGCCGTTGAGGGGATCCATCTATCCATATCAGGATCAATAACTAGCTCAGTATATGGATCCGCAACTACAATAGAATTATCAATTTTATACTGATACTGATACTCAACACCCTTTGTAAGCCCTGTGAGAGTGATGGTGAATTTATCCCCACTTTTAGTCATCAACGAGCTAGCATCGGCAGTCCAATTATTAAAAGAACCTATAGCATGAACGGTTGACTTATAGGGTGCGGTGAGAGTAAGTTTCACCGATGTGTCCGACAAATAGGTTACCCCATCATGTGGAATTTCAACTCCCGAAAGAGCGATCAAGATATCACTTCCACCGACAGCTTTGCCCGTTTTAGTGCCGTCTGAGCTTCTAAAAACGAGTGCAATTTTATAGATGCTCTCTCCTTGTGGAACACCAAAGTAGGCTCTAACATCGGGCGTAAGAGTTAGTAAATAGCTATTGGCTGCTTGTCTAACGCACTTGCAAGAGGCAGTATTGCTGCTCCAGGCAGCTTTCACATACTTCCAATCGCTATTTGAACTGCTTAAATTTGTGACTACGCCAATATGGGCATAGACATCGCCAGTGTAGTCTTTTAAACCAGCATCGCCTTGGGTTGCATCAAAAGTGAGAGATACTAAATCGGACTCCACAAAAGATGCTGGCGAAGTTGTTACAACCTGGGCATTAACAAAAAGTACTATTAAAAATAGTGATAAAAAACTTATCAGAACACGCTTGTTCATAATTACAAAATTTAAGTTTTAACCTTAGAGTTGTTAAAAATATACAACAAAACAATGAATAACATAAATTAATGCAACTATTTGACTAATAGATTAATGCAAACGATTGAGGGGAATGAAAAAGAAAGAGCCTTAGATAAACCAAAGTATAGAATTAAAATCCCATATCATTCTTGTTTAAAAAAGGCTCTAAAAAAAACTAATTATTTTAAAATAACCCCAGACAAAGGATCTAAAGTTACCTCACCATTTACAAACACTTTTCCATCAAGGAGATCTACCAAATTAGATTTACAAGGTAATTTAACATTAGTAGGCATATTGGACAAATTGAAAGCCACATAAATTGTTGTATTGTCATCAGATCGAGAATATATTAACAACTTTCCTTTTGCTGTAATAAATTTTATATCTCCACTGCTTAACACACTATTTGCACGGCGCATCTCAATAAGTTTTCTATAAAATGTATAATGCTCACCATTAAACAGTAACGAGTCCACCGCACTATTATTTGGGGAGTTAAAATCATGACGTTCGGGAGAAAAGTGATACTCTGGCCACATCAATGGCTTTCGGCAATCAGGATCATCTGCTCCCCACATCCCCATCTCCTCACCGTTATAGATACTAGGCGAACCTATAGATGAAAATTGATGCATTAAGTATAACCTTAAACGCTTGTACGTCTCCTCATCGGGCTTCCCAGAACGATAAGTTTTATTATCATAAGGATAGCCGGCAAATTTATAATTCCCTTTATTGTAAAAATCAGTCAACAAACGAGGCGTATCGTGCGTAGAATTAGTGCACATTTGAGCAGAACGAAACTCTTCCGACATATTATTCCACTCATTTTCTAAACTAGCTTTAAACTGCTCAGCAGATATACTACTGTCGGTATTAGCAAAAAAGTAACGAGCGGGCTTATAAACCTGATAAAACATCACGGCATCAAAAATATCGCCTTGTAGATAAGGTTTGGGATTCATTAATTTATCAGGCCAGCTCTCCCACCATATTTCACCTACCAGAAAAGCTTCAGGATTAATACTCTTAACATACTCATGATAGCTACGCCAAAAGCCTAACGGAATCTGATCAGCTACATCTAAACGATAACCATCAACACCTTTAGATAAATCGCCATTAGGTTTTAACCAACGAAGAGTAACATCAAAAATATGTTTCTTAGCACCAGCGTTGATATCACCCTCATAAGGATGACCATTAACTCGCTCATTCGTAACATTTACCTTTTTAATCTCAGGAAGACTCTCAATACCAAGCCATCCTTTGTATTTAAATTCATTTTCAGGGGTAGTTGGATTATCATACGAAATAATGTCATACCAATCTTTATATCGCGATTTCTGTCGATTTTTAACAATATCTCTCCATGCC
>JAGPHP010000055.1 GCA_018055415.1 Breznakibacter sp.
ATTCTAAAGTTGTTAAGGAAAAGCGTCCCGGCAAACCACTCCTAAAAGTTTTAGAGGAGGAAGATGAGGATGATATAAAACCTATAAAACCTACCACCAAATCATTTTTCGACGAAGATTATGATGCAGATGCAGATGAAGAGGAGTGGGATGATGACGATGATGACGATGACGACGACGAAGAGGAGGAGGAAGATGACGAAGAGTTAGAAGAGTTTCAAAAAATTCGATAATTTTGGGGATGCAGAGATGCATCCTTTTTTTATAATATATCTATGGAAAATTATTGCTTTTGGGCGCAGGGTCACGAATTATTACAAAAATATCACCATACTGAGTGGGGTGTTCCTCTGCATGATGATAAAAGACATTTCGAGTTTCTTACGCTTGATGCGTTTCAAGCTGGTCTTAGCTGGCTAACCATTCTTAAAAAGCGCGAAGGTTTTAGGGCCGCATTTGCACAATTTGATGTGTTTAAGGTGGCACAGTTTACACCTGATGATGTTGAGCGATTAATGATGGATGCATCCATTGTGCGTAATAGGCTTAAAATTGAAGCTACCATTAAAAATGCACGAGCTTTTATTGAGGTGCAGAAAGAATTTGGCTCTTTTGATCGATTTATTTGGCAATTTGTAGATCATAAAGTTATTAAAAACAACTTTATATCTTTTAAGGAAATTCCAGCTAAAACGAAGGAGGCAGAGGCGATGAGTAAAGCTTTATTGAAGCGTGGGTTTAAATTTGTTGGGCCAACCATCTGTTACGCCTATATGCAAGCAGCCGGAATGGTTAATGATCATGAAACAACCTGTTTTAGATATAATTGCTGCGAGCAAACTATTTAGAAGCAAAAGCGTTTTACTAATATATATCATATAGCTGGTTGAGCCATTTTTGTATATTTGACAGTTTTATTCAAAATGTAGAGGGGAATCATAATTCTATTTTCTATACTTTAATTCCAAATGTCATGTTTAATCTTTATTATATGGAAAGAAATTCAAAATCAGCTTTTTATCGAACAGCTAAAATTACATTAATGACTTTAATTGCATTTTCAACGGTTTCGACTGCTTCCGCGCAGCGTGATCGCGCTTCTGTAGAGGCTAAGTATAAATGGGATCTTTCGGATATCTATGCTTCAGAAGAGGCATGGCAGAAAGACAAAGAGCTCTTTAAACAGGAACTTGAAGGGTTGCAGAAATATAAAGGAACACTATCCAAATCGTCTGAAAATCTTCTTAATTGTCTTAATTATCTTACAGAGATAAACAAACGCGTTACTCGTCTTTATGGATATGCACATAAATTATCTGATCAAGATGCTAGAGACATGAAGGCTTTGGCGCTTGAGCAAGAAGTTGAGCAATTGTTTTCGGTCTTATCTGAGAAATCGGCATTTGTTGAACCCGAAATATTGGCAGCAGATAAGTCGTTAATTGATGGTTTTATAGCTTCCAATAAGGCATTCGAAGTTTATAGTGTCTATTTCGACAATCTATTTCGTCAAAAGAAGCATCTTTTAAGCGAGGCCGAAGAGTCTATTCTAGCTAATAGTTCGCTTATATCGGGTAACTCTTATAATGCTTATTCTACTTTTAGCGATGGAGAGATGCCATTTGCTAAAGGAACTTTTAGCGATGGAAAAGAGATAGTGGTTGATAAAATGGCTTACGATCAGTTGAGAGCATCTTCAAATCGTGATGATAGAGAGCATGTCTTTGAAGTGTTTTGGGGAAATTATAAGAAGTTTGAGGCCACATTTGGACAGATGCTTTATGGACAAGTTAAAAAGGATATTTTCTATGCAAAGGCTCGTAAGTACGACTCATCGCTTGAATCTGCCTTAGATCAAAACAATATTCCAACATCTGTTTATCACTCTTTGGTTGATAATGTGAATAAAAATTTGCCAACTTTTCATCGATATTTAGCTCTTAAAAAACGTATGTTAGGGGTTGATACACTTAAATACTCTGATATCTATGCACCTGCGGTTAAAGGAGTTGAGCTAAGCTATAGTTACGATGAAGCTGTTCCTGTGGTTTTAGATGCCTTTAAACCTCTTGGAGATGAGTATGTATCGGTGGTGAAAACGGCATTCAATGAGAACTGGATCGATGTATATCCAAATCCTGGAAAACGTTCAGGTGCTTATTCAAGTGGAGATGTTTACGATGTGCATCCATATATCTTGCTTAATTACAACGGAAAATATGATGATGTGAGTACCTTAGCGCATGAATTGGGTCACACCATGCATAGTTATTACTCTAACCAAACGCAACCTATTCAGAAAGCCGATTACTCTATCTTTGTGGCTGAGGTTGCTTCTACATTTAACGAGTCTCTTTTAATGGATAAAATGCTTAGAGAGATTAAGGATAAGGAGGAGCGTTTGTCTTTGTTAATGAGTTATTTGGATAAATTTAAAGGAACACTTTTTAGACAAACACAATTTGCAGAGTTTGAACTAACCATTCATGAGAAAGCTGAAAAGGGTGAACCCTTAACTGGTGAAGTGCTTACAAGTATCTACCTTGATATTTTGAAGAAATATTATGGGCATAATGAGGGTGTAACTAAAATTGAAGATATTGTAGCTATGGAATGGGCATTTATTCCTCATTTCTACTATAATTTTTATGTTTTTCAGTACTCAACTTCGTTTACAGCCTCTATGGCATTGGCTCAATCTGTATTAAACAATGAGCCAGGAGCTAAAGAGCGTTATATGAAATTTATCTCGGGTGGATGTTCGCAATATCCTATAGATATTTTAAAAGAGGCTGGGGTAGATATGACCACTGCTGCACCATTTGATAGTACAATAAGAGAGATGAATGCTATAATGGATGAGATCGAGCTCCTTTTGAAAAAGTAATTTTATAATAGTCTGATAGAGAAAGGTTCACATTAAGTGAGCCTTTTTTTATTTAATTATAATAAGTTCTTTGTTGTGTGTTAAATAATTGGCTGGTTGAGAGATAAGTATTCGAGTGGCACAAATGAAGTCGTTTTTGTAACTCGGATCATTGATTTTTGATATTATTGTGCCAAGAGAAGTGGTAGCATGAATAAAATACCCATTACCAAGGTATATTCCCGTGTGGTTTATGTGGCTCTCCGGCTCCCATTGGGTATGAAAGAAGAGTAGATCTCCTTTTTTAATATCTCCTATTTTCGGTATTAAAATTCCGTTTTTAGCTAGTTCTGAAGAGTTGTGTGGCAGCGTGTAACCGATCTCTTTAAATACGGCTTTGACCAATCCCGAGCAATCCATCCCGCTAAAATTCATTCCACCCATTTTGTAGGGTGTACCAATATATTTCTTCGCAATCCACAGCACCGAATCAATGCTTATTGTGTGAGGGGCTTTTATTAGGGATATATCTTTTGATTTAGGCGTACTCTTATCTGATACAGGAGTTTCAATACTTACTTTAATGTTTGTTGCTTCTATGGTGTTGCTTCTATTAAATGAATCGCTCAATAGTGTAGCAACTATTGTGATAACAGATAGCGTAAGGAGAATAAATAGTGTCAGCTTTAATAGACGCATAGGCTTAGTGAAAAATGGATTGCAAAAATAGACTATTTTTTAATGTTTGATGTCAGAATTTGATCAAATTTGAATGTGAGTGGTTTATAACTTTAAACTTTGTATTTGCATATAACGATAAATCGCTCCAAAAGATTAACTCTTTTGGAGCGATTTATTCGCTTACATATTGCCTTTAGCTTACATTAAAGGTTAATATTTTATTATCTCAAATTTTGCATCATCAATACATTGAGGCACATTGCCCGACCAAGTGCTTGCGTCAAAGTACATGTTTAACGCTGCAGTAGGAATATTGGTTGTGTGGGTTGCAATGAGTGTTCCATTGACATAAAATTCAACTTTTTTATTGGTAGCAATAATAGTGTAAGTATGTAAGTCGGCCACATTACCAACATTGTAATCCGTGGTTGTCGCTGCATTTCCTAACACTGTTCGTGCCTGAATAACACTACCACTTGTGTTTGTAAATTCTATAGCATTGCTTCTGTCCATTCCGTTTACCAATCCTCTTACTAAAGGTCCATAGGCTGTGCCATTATCTTGATAGGTATATGTGCAAGTCGTGAATATAAGTTTTCCTTCAGAGACACTTTTTTGTTTATTAGAGTATATTTTGATGTAGTTACCTCCTGTAACTGTATTTAAACTTATGGCGTCCATGTTATTCCATCCAAAACCTAATGTTGCAGATGAAGATTTATTAAGGGTCCACTGGCTTCGAAGTGCTGTACAACTAAAATCATCATAGGTTATAAGTGCTGGGATGCTTTTTTGTTCTGGAATCTTTACATAACCGCCATTTGTTAGATAGATTGTATCGTTGCTAATATTTAGTGCTTGTGTTTCAGTATAGACTCCTGTTAAACTAGTGGCACTCTTAGCATGAAATGCATAAGGAACGCTTAGTAGTTGTGAGATGCTTGTGATAGTGTAGTTAGTGCTACCAGATGGATCGACTTCTGTTTTGATAAAGAAAGGTCCATTTTCCCAATCTATTGCGCTAAAATTGTCAGATGTTACACCTGAGCCAATTTGTATTGCAACAAGTCCATTTTCATTGGTAGATGTCAGATGTGTCTCTGTATAGATAGGTGTACCTGATTCGGTGCCTTGAATTATTGTTATTTTCATACCTATCGATTGTTGAATCAAGAGTTGGTTAGAGTTATCTCTTAAAACTGCTTGGTAGCTCATTCGCTGAGGTGCTTGAGCCATAAAACTGGTTGATATTATGATTTAAGCCAGTAATAAATATATCTTTTTCATGACGGCTATTTTTTAATAATACGAAATAGTTTAATCTCTTTTGAGTCTTGGGTTACTTTAAGAATGTAGGTGGCGGTCGGGTAATTGTTTAATGATATTAAGGTTTCTGAACTTAAGTCTTGTTTACATTCGAGTAGTAATCCATTCATGTCGATAAGCTGATATGAAAGCGTGCTGACTGCTGCTTGATTTTCAATTTTTAGGGTTAAATAGTTTACGGTAACATCTGGAAATGCAGCAATTGACAACTCAATTCTCATAGTATTAGGTGATTGAGTGATAATAGAAATTTCATAAGGTTGATGTACTCCTTCTGATAGTGTAGCCGTTGCTGATGAGGTGTAATTGTAAGTTGTTTGTCCAACTGAAAAACTCAGTTTACCCCCAGTACCGACTCCAGCTCCGCCAGCCGATGTAATACTACTTTGTGCCTGCAGAAAGTGGACATAAATCATGATAACGAGTACATAGCAAAGTCTTAAATTTATTTGCATGGTCTCTTTTTTTAGAATTAATTTTTATGTTTCTACATACGTAACTCTTGCGTTGTCTGTTTGTTCAAGTGTAGCAAGTTGAGTGAAGATTCAAGTCTGAGATCAAAGTCAAGTAAATTCAGCAAAAAAATGCCAATAAATGATAATAAATGTATGTAAATAAGGTTTGTTTTGTAGTGAAAATTAATTTTTTAAGTTCGAGTTGAATTGTCGCTTTTTTTTGTTAAAAATTTATAAACTTTTATAATTCGCTATACTCTAATAAATTAGTGATTTAAATTTGCAACCCGTTTAGTATAAATGTTCGTTTTTTTTATTCGGTAAAATATACATTTTTACATTTACTATGCACGATTTATTAGTTTCCTCGTTAATTGCAATTCTTGGTACCCCAATAATGTATCTCATACTAAAAAGACATTTTGGGAACTCCATTATGGTAACTATAGGTTTTTATGTTGGATTAGAGATTTTGTTTGATTGTGTTCTGTTTTATAACATAGGAATTTTGGGAATGGAGCACCTTTTTTGGGGTGTTCCGCTTGCGTGTGGTGTAATGTATTCGGTGTCAGAATTGATAAAACGTTTGATAAAGAAGCCTTTAGAAAATGCTGCTCTACAAATACAGGATCTCTCGGAGGGTAAGTTGAGAATTGAGGTTGATGAGAAGTTGTTGGCTCATAACAATGAGATAGGCGTTTTGTCGCGGAGTTTAATGAATCTGTCCAAACAGCTAAATGTGGTTATCCTTAAAGCACAACATAATTCAGAAAGTATAGCTCAATCAAGTATTCATTTAAAAGGAATCTCTTCACATATCTCCACAGGGGCTTCAGATCAGGCGGCTTCCATTGAAGAGGTTTCGTCATCAATTGAGGAGATGACCGCCAGTATTTCGCAAAGTGCCGATAATGCCAATGAGACAGGTCGAATATCGAAGCTGTTAATGAATGATGTTCAGGGCGTTAAGGTTGCTTCTGAAAATAATCTTTCGTTGATAGAGTCCATTGCTGCAAAAATTCATGTGGTAGAAGAGATTGCTAATCAAACTAATATTTTAGCTCTAAATGCTTCAATTGAAGCTGCGCGTGCAGGAGAGTTTGGACGTGGCTTCTCGGTGGTGGCAGCCGAAGTACGTAAACTCGCTGAGACTACAAAGATATCTGCCTATGAAATAAGTGAATTATCAAGATTATGTGTTGAATCAACGGATGATACCAAAAGATTGATGGATAACTTGATTGTTGAGATTGAACGAACCATTTTCTTGATTTCTGAGATTGTGGCCTCAAGTAACGAGCAGAATTCTGGGACTGAGCAGATTAATCTAGCAATGCAGAGCTTAAATAGAATTACGCAACAAAATGCTTCGGTTTCAGAAGAGATGTCTGTTAATGCAGAGAAGTTGTCTGACGAATCGGTAGAAATGCGTGAAGTAATATCCTATTTTAAGTCGTATTAGTGCTAAAAATTATCTAATATTGTCCTTTCAAAAGATTTCTCTATGCAAGATTTGAATTTGTTGTATGTTCATGGTTATCAATCGTCTGGCCAATCAAAAACTGCGGACGCTATTAGGCACTATTTGCCCAAAATGGCAGAGGGATTGTTTGCCAATGTGAATGTTATTTCACCAGATATACCTGAAAATCCTGCTGAGGGAATTGCTTTTATTCAGGATTTCCTTTCGAAGAACGAGGTTTCTTGTCTGGTGGGTTCATCATTAGGCGGATTTAATGTTATTAATACACCTCTAAATGTTAATATCCCCAAGGTCGTCATAAATCCATTGGTTGATTCGATGGAGGTGATTAATCCAGATCTGAAGAATCCTCTTTTTGAGATAACGCAAACGATCTATAAACAGCACTTAGTCTCTTTTCTATTTCCATGTGAGGAGAATTTACATGCCGTTTTTTCAAAGAATGATGAGGTGTTAAACTATTCAACTCAATCTAAAAGGCTCAAACTTTACTACGGTTGTAAAACTGAAAATATGGTTTTTGTTGATGATGCTCATTCATTATCACCTGAGAATATCGAGAAGTATGTTTGTCCGCTTATTTTGATGGTGTGTGCAGGCAATATTAAGTAAAATCCGCTATACTTAGCTAGTCCTTAAAATAGATATGACTTCACACAAACTCGGTAGTACTCATCGTAGAGATGGTCATTTATGGCGTCTTGATACTTATTATAATCAACATTTTCTTCGGTCGAGCTTAATTTAATTCCTCTTGTGGTAAAGTTTTATTGATATCGTTAAAGCGAGTATTGCATAGATACTTATGCCGATAAATTCAGGTAAAATATCTCCAAACCCAGATCCTTTTAAAATAATCATTCTTATAACCTTAATGAAATAGGACATTGGATTAAGGTAGTTGAGTTGCTGCGCTAACCATGGCATATTGTCTGCCGATGTGAAAACACCGCTCATCAGTTGAAAGATAAGAATGAAGAAAAAGCCCACAAACATCACCTGCTGTTGTGTGTTGCTTACGGTGCTGATAATAAGACCTAAACTGAGAGCGGCCACTAAATATACGCCCGTAAATAGGTAGAGTAGGGCAATACTTCCTGCAAAAGGAAGACCATAAAGTAATTTGCCTAATAAAAGTGCTACGGTTACTTCAAAAATGCCAATAATCCAAAATGGTAGAAGTTTGGCAATTAGGAAGGTCGATTTTTTTACCGGAGTTACGTTTATCTGTTCAATGGTGCCAATCTCTTTTTCTCGAACTAAATTAAAGGCGGTTAGCAGCATCCCAATAATGGTAACCAAAATAACCATAATGCCAGGAAACATATAGTAGTGGTAGTTTAATGTTGGATTAAACCAATAGAGTGCATTCGTGGTGATTTGTTTGTTTGGTGTAATTTGTTGATTTTCAATTGATATTTGTCCGCTAAACTGATTAAGTACAGATGAGGCATAAACAAATCCGAGTTGTCCTGTTTGGGCATTTATGGCATCAACCAATATTTGTACTTTGGTCTTTTTTTTGGTAATCATGTCATCTTCGAAACCGTGATTTATGTTTAAAATCATATCGGTTTTGCCAAGTGCAATTTCATTTTGAGCATCATCAATTGAGAAGTTTCCCGAATTTACTACAAAGAAAGGGCTTGCAGAGAATTTACCTGTTAGTCGTCGTGAATAGCTGCTTAAGTCGTTGTCAACCACTGTGATGCGTATGTTTTTCATCTCTTGAGTAGCTGCATTAACAAGTACAACAAGTTGTATAAATGGCATCATAAATATCATAGGTAGGAGCGATTTGTTGCGAAATACTTGCAAAAACTCCTTCTGTATTAAGGCTATGAGGATTCTCATGATTATATCGTTTAATTGAAATTATATTCTCATTAATTGGATTTTGCCATTCAAAGCCCCTCAAAATTGAAGGGCTAGGAGATGGCGAGTTGTTATTCTAATCTTAACTTAAACTTTTTTACACTAAGTGCTACAAATATAATTATGTATCCGCAGAGTATGAGTATCTCTTTGTAAACCAGAGTTATACCATTGCCTTTAAGCATGATGGCTTTTATAAGGGTAATGAAATATTGAGGTGGTAAAATGGCACTCAATATGCGGAGAGGCCAAGGCATATTTGCTATAGGAAAGATGAAGCCCGATAGTAACACGGTTGGAAGCATCAGTACAAAGAGAGATAAAAACATGGCTACTTGCTGGTTTTTCGCTATGGTGGAGAAGAATATACCAAGTGAGAGACCTAACAAAATGTAGAGAAAGCATGCAAGTAACAGAAGTGCTAAGTTGCCTAAGATGGGTACTCCAAACAAGAAAACACCAAGTGCCAATATTGAAAGAGCATTAATAAATGCAAGTGTTACATAAGGGGTTACTTTCCCCAAAATAATTTGTAGAGGATTCAGGGGTGAGATAAGTAAAACCTCCATCGAACCAAACTCTTTTTCACGAGTAATAGAGAGCGATGTCATCATTGCCGAAACTAAAATGAGTACCATGCCCATAATACCAGGAACCGACATGTAAACTCCATCAAGCGTCTCATTATAGAGCATTCGCACCTCCGAGTTAATTGAAATTCCTGCAGGTGTGTTATTGTTGGCTTTTACCTGATATTTTTGAACAATACCAGAGGCGTAGTTTACTAGTAAATTGGCACTATTTACATCGGATGCATCGGCAATTAGTTGCACTTCGGCTTTTCTGTTTTTTTCAAGATTTTGTGCAAAATTAGGGGCAAAAACCACCGCCATCTTTATCTCTTCACGTTTAAATGCTGGTTCTATCTCATTTTCATTTGTTAAAATGGCTTTTGGGACAAAATATCCTGATGCAATGAGAGATTGCGTGATTTCGCGTGTTACCGCATCTTTTGAATGATCTAGAATTCCAATTTTTGCATTTTTTATGTCATTGCTTATCACATATCCAAAAATGAGAATTTGGGCTATTGGCATTACAAATAGCATGAGCATGGTACGATAGTCGCGAAAAATATGGCGAAACTCTTTTTTGACAAATGCAAGAAATCTATTCATGGTTATGGTATTAGCTTAATTATTCAACGGCTTTGGCTGTGCGAGCCAGTTTTAAAAATACCTCCTCAATTTTTGAGGCGTTATATCTCTCTTTTAAGTTAGCGGGTGTATCCAGAGCATCTATTCGACCATCAACCATAATTGTTATTCGGTCGCAATACTCGGCTTCGTCCATGTAGTGCGTGGTTACAAACACGGTTAATCCTGCCGAGGCTTCTTCGTAGATCATCTCCCAAAATTGCCTGCGCGTAATTGGATCAACTCCACCAGTAGGTTCATCTAAAAACACAATGGCTGGTTTGTGGATAATAGCCACCGAAAAGGCCAGTTTTTGTTTCCATCCAAGAGATAGTGACGCAAGCATCTTGTTGCGTGAATCGTGCAAATTTAGACGGTTAAGGATGGCAAGTGCACGTTCTTCGAAATCTTTTTTACTCACGCCGTAGATGGTGGCATATAAGCGCATATTTTCCCATACTGAAAGATCATCGTAAAGGGAAAACTTCTGACTCATATAGCCAATATTCTTTTTAACTTTTTCAGATTCTGTTCCTACGTTGAAACCCCCAACTATTACGCTCCCTGAGGTAGGTGTTGATAGTCCACATAGTATTCGCATAGCGGTGGTTTTTCCTGCACCGTTAGCGCCCAGAAACCCAAATATCTCCCCCTTATAGACATCAAAGGAGAGGCTGTCATTGGCTGTGAAATCGCCAAATTTCTTGATTAGGTTTTTAACTTCTATTATTTTTTCGTTGGATCTCATAATTTTAGTCTGGAGTCTGAATAACTATCTCATTAAACTCATAAAGCAGTCTTCGATATCTGGTTTAATATCCTCAATAACTATATCTGTATGACCTTGTTGGCCTAAGTATTTATTTAATGCATCAATATCTGTTGTGTCAGATTTGTCTGTATAGTGCAAATATTCGCCAAATGGAAACACAGAGTTCATTTGTGGATAGGCTTTTAAGTCTGTTATGAGTTTGTGAAATTTTGAACTTTTAATGCCTAAAAGCTGCTTTTTATAGTTTTTGCGAATACCTTCGGGCGTTTCAATGGTTAAAATTTCACCATTTTGCATAAGTGCAATTCTATCGCAAAGGGATGCTTCGTCCATATAAGGAGTGGACACAATTATGGTGATATTTGCCGCTTTAAGTTTTTGTAACATAGCCCAAAACTCTTTTCTCGAAACGGCATCAACGCCAGTTGTTGGCTCATCAAGTATTAATAGTTTGGGCTTATGTATTAGAGCGCAACTTAGAGCCAATTTTTGTTTCATACCGCCTGATAGTTTACCCGCTGGGCGTTTTTTAAACGGCTCAATTTGTTGATAAATATCCTTAATGAGATGGTAATTCTCCTCAATAGTGGTGTCAAAAACGGTTGCAAAGAATTCGAGATTTTCTTCAATAGTTAAATCCATATATAGTGAGAATTTCCCCGGCATATAGCCGATCATTTTGCGAACCTCTTTGTAATCTGTTACTGGGTTTAATCCCCATAAAGAGATATTTCCACTATCGGGAATGAGTAGCGAGGTAATCATGCGAATAAGTGTCGTTTTTCCTGCGCCATCGGGCCCTATTATGCCAAACATTTCGCCCTCTTTTACTTCAATGTTGCACTGCTTTACAGCATTCACATCGCCAAACGATTTTGAAATTTGCTCTATTTTAACCATAACTAAATCTCAAATAAATGATTTTTGCACTCAACGCGCATCCTTAATGCGTGATTTTTGGAGGTGAGGTTTTATTTAAAACTTCACCTCTCCAGGCATTCCAATCTTGATTTCACCGCTATTTGGAACCATTACTTTAATGGCATACACCAAGTTAACGCGCTCTTCTTTTGTTTGTATGATTTTTGGCGTAAACTCCGATGTGCTAGAGATCCAACTTATAGTGCCTTCAAGTTCACTGTTTGTTTTACTGTCGTTATCGATTATTACTTTAACCTTTTGGCCAATTTTTACATGTGGCAGTTGATTACCAGAGATATAAGCTCTTAAAATCATCTCCTTAAGATTGGCAACTTTAATTACAGCCTTGCCTGCATTGGTGAGTTCGCCTTGTTCAACATATTTTTCAAGTACAACTCCGCTAATTGGCGAAGTAAGGATGCTTCTTTTAAGCTGATCATCGAGCTCTTTTACCTTTGAATCGAGATTGGTTTTGTCGGCCTCAATGTTGGCATATTGTGCTCTACTGTTGTTTATTTGTCTTTCTAGAATCTGAATTTGTCCCTCCATATCATCATATTGTTTTTGGGTAGCGGCATTATCTGCCATCATCTTTTTTACCCGTTCAAACTCTCTCTCCGCCACACTTTTTTGAGTTTTGAAGATCTCTAGGTTGGTCCCGATCTGAGATGTCTGCGCATCGAGTTTTTTGTAGGTGGTTGTTAATTGAAGTTTTTTGATAGATAAAATAGTTGTGTCAACTAGTCCAAATGGTTGATTATATGTTACTTCATCGCCTTCTTCTACCTTTATCTCTACAATTTTACCACTTGTTTCGCTTGAAACAATGTATTCGGTAGCCTCAAAATTGCCATAAGCATCCGATTTTGTTTTTCCTCCTGTGCAGCTAGCCGCTATGATTAGTGTAGCGCTTATAAATGTGTATATCTTCATAACTTTTATCTTTTTTTTTATCTTATTTCTACTTAAATCTCTTTAATTCTGCCCTAATATTTGCATCAACTCAATGCGTGTTTGATCAAGCTGGATTTGTCGGATCTTCTGCTCAAGTTCGGCAAGCGACTCTTTGTTTAGATCGTCAATATAGTCTGATG
>JAGPHP010000056.1 GCA_018055415.1 Breznakibacter sp.
CACACAAACGCAAACAGCCGTGCCTATTTTGAAGTGGCTGGAATGTACAATCGCAGTTTTGAAAAACATGCCGTTGCAGCACTTTTGGTTTTTACCCAAGAGGAGCGCTTGAATACGGTTCAGGAAAATGATGTATATGCTTCATTACCAGCGCGGAATATGGGTTTGGCTGGACGTATGACGTACGCTTTTGATAATCGTTATTTTACTGAGGCAAACTTTGGATACAATGGTTCGGAGCGCTTTGCCGAGAAAAATCGTTTCGGATTCTTTCCATCGGTAGGTTTGGGTTGGTCGGTTTCGAGTGAGAAGTTTTGGGAGCCGCTTATTCCTTATGTCAATCAGTTGAAGTTTAAAGCCTCTTATGGTAAGGTTGGTAACGATGCAATTGCAAAAGAAGAGGAGCGTTTCCTATACCTATCGAGCGTTAATCTGAACGATGCAACACGTGGTTACTCTTGGGGACAAGATTTTAACAATAGCTATAGCGGTTATACAGTTAACAGATATCCCAATCCAGAGGTTACATGGGAAGTTGCTGATAAACTCAATGTTGGCTTTGAATTAGGACTTTGGGGTAAGGCAACTATTCAGGCCGACTATTTTGCCGAAGAGCGTAACCAAATATACATGGAGAATAAATATGTGCCTTCAACAATGGGACTTTCGGCTCCTATTAAGAGTAATATCGGGCAGGCAAAATCATCGGGTATTGACGGCTCGATGGATTATGCTCACTCGTTTAACAAAGATTTATGGCTTACAGGGCGCGCTAACTTTACTTATGCTCGAAATGAGATGGTTGCCAATGGCGAACCTGCCTATCAATATGCTTATATGAGTCGCATTGGTCAGCCACTAGACCAACAATGGGGACTTATTGCTGAGCGTTTATTTGTGGACGAAGCGGATGTAAGGAATTCACCTGTACAGACTTATGGAAACAACTACACTGCTGGTGATATTAAATATAAGGATGTGAATAACGATGGTAAAATTGATGATAACGACATGGTGCCTATTGGTTTCCCTAAAACGCCCGAAATTATCTATGGATTTGGACTTTCGGCGGGTTACAAAAATGTCGATTTCTCATTTTTCTTTCAAGGTTCGGCGCGCTCTTCTTTTTACATCGATCCAAAAGCAATCTCTCCTTTTGTGAATGAGCGTAATGCGCTTGAGATTATTGCAAACGATCACTGGTCTGATGAGAATCCTGATCCTTATGCATTTTGGCCTCGCTTAAGTACCGAGACTATTGAAAACAATACGCAATCATCTACTTGGTGGTTAAGAGATGGCTCTTTTTTACGTCTAAAAAGTGTTGAACTCGGATACTCTTTGCCAAAACGTTACACTGATAAAATCAAAATTAAGGATACTCGATTTTATGTGAGTGGAACTAACCTGTTAACATTCAGTAAGTTTAAATTGTGGGATCCTGAAATGGGAAGTAATGGGTTAGGTTATCCTCCTCAAATGATTTTCAACTTTGGTGTACACATGGCTCTGTAGTGGTGCATGTTGGTTTAAATGTTGGATCTGATTAGTGAAACACCGAGTATAAAATAAAATGATTCTTATGAAAAATATAGTTAAAATTCCAATCATACTTCTGGGTGCAATGGCTCTTTCATTGCAGAGTTGTAAAGATTATTTAGATATTGTACCTGATAAAACACAGGAGCTCGAGCTCTTGTTCGATCGCGAAGAGCAGGCCTATAAAGCGCTTGCAACATGTTACTCTTATCTGCCATTAAACGATGACCTTTATGGATCACAGGCATTAATGACCGATGAGCTTACTACACCGTTGCGTCAAGTAACAAATGGTATCGAGGTGATGCGTGGCAAACAAACCGTTAACAATCCATTACTTGGCTTTTGGACTGGTTATATGGGTGGTGGTGATGTTTATCAACATTCACTTTATCGAGGAATCAACGATTGTAATATCCTTATCGAGAATATCGGGACGGTTCCAGATATGTCTGCCGAGGATAAAGCCGCTTGGAGGGCCGAAGCGATGTTCTTAAAGGCTTATTATCACTATTTATTGGTAGTTCAGTATGGCCCCATTCCAATTTGCGATGTTAATTTGCCGATCTCATCATCTATTGAGCAAATTAGAGTGCCTCGTAATTCGGTAGATCAGTGCTTTAATTACATCATTTCAACTATTGATTTAGCTGTTCCAAATCTTCCCGATCGTTTGATGAATAATCTACAATTAGGTCGAATAGACAAAACTATAGCTAAGGCTATTAAGTCGCGAGTTGTGCTTTATGCTGCAAGTCCTCTTTTTAACGGAAATGCCGAGTTTTATGAAAACTTTAGAAATCATGATGGTACTCAGTTTTTTAATCCTGTTGCTGATCAAGAGAAGTGGAAGTTGGCTGCAGATGCTGCCGAGGAAGCATTGACAATGGCTATCACCAATGGCGTATCGCTTTATAAGTATAAAGATGCTATACCAGATTACGACAAAACAGATATTCAATATGCGGCAATCCAGAATCAGTACAACTATCGTTATATGTTTACTGATAAATGGAACGAGGAGCTGATTTGGGGACAGAGTAATCCTGTAACTTCTTATTACGAAATTCAGGCAGCAGCCTTGGTTAAGAGTCCCTCAGCTTCGAGCAATGAAGCAGCTTGGCAGTGGCTCTCCCCAACACTTAATGTGGTTGAAAACTATTACACGAACAATGGTTTGCCTATTGATGAGGATTTAACCTATAACTACGATGGACGTTACGATGTGGTTTCGGTAACCACCCAAAATCAGCTTGAGGCACAAGTAGGTCAGCAAACCGCTCGATTAAATCTTAATCGCGAGCCTCGTTTCTACTCATCTATTGGCTTTGATCGCGGATATTATAGAGGTCATGGCACCAAAATGAATCTTAAAATGCGCAAAAACGAAGCGCCTGGTGGTCGTCAAGGTAGTTCAAACGATTATTTGATAACAGGCTATGCTGTAAGTAAATACATACATCCATTTTCAAGTGGCACATCTTACGAGAAGTTGATAAAATATCCTTGGCCACTTATTCGTATGGCTGAACTTTATCTGAATTATGCTGAGGCTTATAATGAATATTATGGTCCTTCTCAACAAGTGTATGATGCTTTAAATGAGGTGCGTGCACGTGTTGGACTACCTAAAATTGAGGTGGTTTGGGCAGATCCAGCCAAGGCAAAAAGTGTTAATAAACACATGAGTAAAGAGGGGTTGCGCGAAATTATTAAGCAAGAGCGTACTATTGAAATGGCATTTGAAGGTCATCGCTACAACGATTTGCGTCGCTGGAAAGAGGCCGATAAAGTATTGAATAAGCCAGCTATGGGTTGGAGTATTGATGAGGTAGATCCACTTAAATACTATACGGTAACGAATGTTGGAGCGCGTAGCTTTATTGCTCCTCGCGACTACTTCCAACCTATAAAACTCGAGGAGATGACTAAGAATCCTAATTTGGTTCAAAATCTGAATTGGTAAAAAATAGATGTGTTAAATAATTAAAACAAGTACACATGAAAAGGTTAATTCTTAAAAATATAGTAATTCTTACGTTAGCATCGCTAGTTATAGTGGCTTGTAAGGAAGAGGAGGAGCAAGATTCCGTAGCTCCTGGACAGGTTTCGAATGTGCAGATTATTCCAACAAGTGGGGGTGCAATTCTTACTTACGATGCTCCCAGTGACGTGGATCTACTCTTTGTAAAGGCCTCATATATAAATTCTCTTGGGCAAGAGATGTTTAAAGTGTGCAGCTATTACGATAATCAAATTGAAATTGAGGGTTATAACGATACGCTTCAGCATCAGGTTCAAATTGTTGCTGTCGATCGTTCTAACAATGAATCGGCTCCAGTTGTGGTTACCATTAAGCCTTCTAAATCTCATATTGAGTTAGTGAAAGAAAATATGGTGCTTTCTGCCGACTTTGGTGGTGTTAGAATGGTATGGGAAAACAGCTCCCAAAAAACGCTCTATGTGCATTTTTCGTATGTTGATACCAATGGGAATCAGGTGGTTCGCTATATATCATCTTCGCGCGAATTTGAGAAAGTTGTAATGCGAGATATGGATACGATTCGAAAAGAGTTCTTTGTACAAATTGAAGATTTTTATGGTAATAAAACCGATAAAGTTTCAAAAGGCAGCTTTAGCCCTCTATATGAAGAGAAAATTCCAAAATCGGCTTGGGCTTTGGTGACTAATATGAGTGCCGATGGTAACGCATGGGAAGGTCGAACTATTAATTTATGGGACGATGTGGTAGATACTAAAGAGTCGTCAACCGATAATAGTTATGCAATGCTTTCGCGTTCACGAAACGGCGGGCAACTCAACTATCCACTTAATTTTGTTATAGATCTGAATGCTTCGGTTGTTGTAAATCGTTTTGTGGTTTGGCAACGTGCCTTTTGGTATGGTCAAGATGCAAAATACTTCTATTACCAATCTGAAAACATCAAATCATTTACACTTTACACCTCTAATGACAAACTTACTTGGACGCCAATAGGTGAATTTTCTATCGATGATCCAAAAGATGAAGGTGGCGCAGTAAGCGATGAGGCTATTGCTGATGCTATTGATGGTCATGAGTTTGAGTTAGATGAGTTTACAACTCCATTCCGCTATCTAAAATTTGCCATTACAGGTAACTTTGGTAGTGAAGAGTATGTGAACGTTTCGGAGTTAACACTGTTTGGTGCAATTCAAAAATAAGATGATTATGTTACAAAATAAATTACATATAAAAGTAAGCTTAATTCTCGTGAGCTTTCTTTCTCTTTCGTTTTTTATTTCGTGCGAAAAAATGGAGGATACCTATTCAATGTATCAAGTTGAGACTATTTACTCTCCTAAAGTGTCTGATCTAACAGCTCAGGTAGGATATAAAACAGCAACTCTTAATTGGAAAAATCCCGAAGGTGATTTAGCTAGGAAAATTCTTATTTCTTTTGATTCAGAGGAGTTGCTTTACGATGAACTTATCGAAACAGTTACTCTCGACGACTTAGCAATAAAGGGTTATGAGATTTCTGTTTACACTATTGATGTGTATGGTAACAGATCTGTACCTTCTAAAATTTACATATTCCCTAGTGGTGAAGAGTAATGATTCCCTTTTTCAAATACTGTTTTTTGAGTTGGTTACCTCTGCTACACTGCAGAGGTGATCATCCAAAAAATAGTTGATGATAAATAAATAATCTAAATATTTGATAATATGAGTAAACGATGGATGTTGTTAATGGGTTTGTTGTGCCTAAATATTGGTATAACCATTAGCGTAGAGGGGCAGAATGTGAATGGGTTCTTAAAAAGAAGCGGAACAAAAATCATCAAGGCTGATGGATCAACCTTTATCTCTCGTGGTGTTGGACCTGGTGGATGGATGCTTCAAGAGGGATATATGTTTAATACTAAAGTGGGTACTCAGCACGAAATTCGGGCTATGCTTGAAGATTTAACTGATAAAGCTACCACCGATGCTTTTTACGAATCGTGGCTCGAGAATTTCTTTACACGCAAGGATGTAGAGATTGTTTCAAATTGGGGATTTAATACCATCCGAGTGCCTTTGCACTACAATTTATTTACACTTCCTATTGAGCAAGAGCCTGTTAAAGGGATTAATACATGGCTTGAAAAGGGATTTGTTATGACAGATTCGCTGGTGAAATGGTGCGAAGACAACGATATCTATTTAGTTCTTGACTTGCATGCCGCACCTGGTGGACAGGGCAAAAATGCCGACATCAGTGATTACGATCCCACAAAACCGTCGCTTTGGGAGAGTGAGTATAATCGCTCAAAAACAGTTACAATTTGGCGTAAACTGGCAGAGCGTTATAAGGATAATGTATATGTAGGCGGTTATGATTTATTGAACGAAACAAACTGGGATGTTGATGGAAATACAGGCAACTAAAATGGTTGTAACTGTAGTAACAATACTCCCCTCAGAGAGTTATATGAGCGCATTATTGACACAATTCGAGTTGTTGATAAAAACCATTTGGTATTTATTGAGGGTAATTGCTGGGCTAATAATTGGAATGGTTTATCGTCTCTAATTCAGTATGAACCAAATATTGCTTTTAGTTGGCACAAATACTGGACTACCAACAGTGATAACACGATTGCGGGTATTCTAAATTTCAGCAAAGACAATAACGTTCCGACATGGCTTGGTGAAACTGGTGAGAACTCAAACACTTGGTTTACAGATATGGTTAAGCAGATGGAGCGTTTGGGTATAGGATGGTCAACTTGGGCCTATAAGCAAATGGATATTGACGACCAATACACTATTAAATCGGATAAATGGAGATTTATCTCTAATTACGATCCCAAAACAGGTGCTAATCGGCCATCCAAAGCAAATGCTAAATTGGCTATGGATGAGATTCTTAATAATATTAAAACAGAGAATTGCGAAGTAAATGAAGATGTGGTTTATGCTTACTTAGGACTTCCTTTTAATGCTCCTCGCAAGGCTTTTAAATCTCACTCACTTCCAGGAACCATATTTGCCACAGACTACGATATGGGAAAACTCTCTGATGCGTGGTACGATCCTGATTATCAAGATTTACATGTGAGCTCAGGTACTTATACCGCTTGGAACCAGGGATACTCTTACCGCAATGACGGGGTTGATATGGAAGCTTGTACCGATGCCGTTTCAAATGGATACAATGTTGCGTGGACTAGCTCTGGCGAGTGGATGAAATATTCGTTAGCTAGTGTGACTCCTGGTACTTACAATATTACTTTCCGTGTGGCTGGTGGCGCTGGCTTAGTGAATTTGAAGCTTAACAACACTCTCATTAGTCCTCAACATATTGCAACTCCGGCAACGTCAGGGTATCAAGTGTGGACAGATGTGACTTTTAATAATGTTGTAATTGGGTCAGATATCAATACCATTACGCTCTTTGTTATGAGTAGTGGCTTCAATATCAACTACATGAAGTTTGATCTGGTTGTTCCTTCATCTCTTATTAAAACACAAAGTGTTACAGATGTTAATTTAAAAGAGCTGTTAGATCTGAAAATCAAACCATTTTTATCTCATTAGAAAACAAACTCGATAGTCCTGTAACAATTACGGGTGTCGAGCTTTTTGATGCATCGGGAAGTAAAATTGCGTCTCAAAAAAGCGATATGCTACTTGAAACTCTTGGCCAAATTACTTTAAATGCACCCAAAGGGATGGGTTTAGGTTTGGTTCGTGTCTCTTCTAATATGGGGGTTTCTGTTGCAAAAGTTCGTATGTAATTGCAACTCTAATATTCTGTTAACGGATTGTTAATCTGAGAAAAATATTTTTTAAACATCTATTTTTTTAAATTAAATCTATTGCTTATGAAAAAGTTGAAATTTTTACTCGTTTTATTGATGGCAGGCCTTTTTGGTCAGGCTTATGGGCAAATTATTTATGCCGATTATGATGGAACCGATTTAGGATTCGCTAGTTGGGCATCAGCTACGTGGTCTAGTGTGGCAAATCCTGATCCAACGGGAATTAACATTTCTGACAATGTTGGTCAATTTGGTCACGCAGGTAACAACTCATGGACTGGCGTTAACTGTAATACAGAAATCTCTCCAGCATTTGATTTTGCTTCTACTCCATTCTTTCGTATGAAAGTTTATGCTTCAAATCCAATTAAGGTGGTTATGAAGTTGGAAAACTTTATCGATTACACAATCAACTCTGAGCAGGCTATTCAATTAACTGCAGATCAAACAAATAAGTGGGTTGAGCTTGTGTTTGATTTTACAGGTGTAACACTTACAAATCTAAACAGATTTACCCTTTTTATGGATCCAGAAATGGTTTACTCAGTAGCTGGCATGCCTTATTATTTTGATGATATTACTGCAAGTAACGTTGCGCCTGCTGCCGAATTAACTTATTTGCCAGCTGCTGCGGCTACAAATATACCAGTGTTTTCATCGTGCACTATTACATCTAATCTTGCATTTAAAAATGCCGACGGTAGTGCTATTACCGATCCTACAGCTTCAATGCAACTAAAAAAAGGTGGCCCCGCTGGTACAGCAGTTCCATTTTTAGCATCAATAAGTAGCGATAAAAAAAGCATCACTGTTACGCCTAATGCCTTACTTGATGTATCAACTACTTATTGGTATGGTGTTGTTGATAATGCTTTTAAATATTCGGGTCTTGAAACAAACGTTGTTGGCGTTGGAACTTCGTTTACAACTGGTGCAACTGCAGCAAATTTAGTTACTTATGCAAATTTTGATGGTATTGATAAAACTGTGACGCTCGAGTCGATGGGTGCTCCTGCAGGTGCGTTATTGACAAATGTATTTGATCCAACAAATACTTCTAATACTGTGATTCAGTGGGATAACGGAGGTTCATGGTGGGGTTGGGAGCGCATTCATGTAGAGCTTTCTGAGCCAATTAAAGTTTCTACTGATCGTGTTTTTTCAATTAGAATCTATTCTCCAAAGGTTACTTATGTGCGTTTAAAGGTTTCTAATCAGGTTGACGATGCTGGTGCTATTTATAAAGAGACTGATGCTCAAGTTACTAAAGTAAATGCTTGGCAAACGCTTTATTTTGAATTCCCAGCATTTGATGCCGCTGATTATAAGCATCTTTTGATTTTTATTGATGGTGGTGTTACTGAAGCAAACTCATTCTTGATAGATGATATCAAAGGCCCTAATTTTGTTTCTGCAACTAGCTTATTTGGTGGAGAAAAAGTGAGTACACTTACTGTTAGCCCAAATCCTACAACCGATATTTTAACCATTACAAATGTGGTTGATGGCGATATCGTTGAAGTTGTTAACGTGGCTGGCGAAGTGGTTGCTAATCTTCCTGTTGATAATGGTCAAATCTCTTTAGGATCAATTAAAAAGGGAATTTACATCGTTAAAGTAAATGGAACTACTGCAAAAGTTGTAAAACAATAGTCATTTTGGGTTTCTTGAACTTCTCTGAGAGTAATTTATCTCTCGGAGAGGTTCATATCCCTTTTGTATTTAGCTGTCAATACCTAAATCTGCACCCATGGTTTGGTTTAATATGAAGGAGTTAGAGCATAAAATTGCTTGTAATAGTTTGTCTGATAAAGATGGATTTAACTACCTATTAGCCTTTGTAGTCGTTTTTGCGATTGCTGTTATTCTTGGTGGTAAAATTGAAAATAGTTGGTTTAAATTCTCGGCTTGTTTGTTTCATGCTTTAATCTCTGTCTGGGGACTTAACGCCTCATTTACTGCCAATATGGGCACTGATGGGAGGGATTTTTTTAAACGATTCTTCGCAATTTCGTGGATTATTGCTCTTCGACTCTTTTTTGCTGCTATTATTTTGATATTCCTATTGCTATTGATTGTTGGTGCAATTTCAAACGAGGCGGATGTTGATTTACAAGAGCTCTCTCCTCTAAAAGATTTAGTAATAGTGGTTTTTGGACTTCTATTTACCGTTATTTACTATTTGTTGGTTATTGGCAAATTCTATGAACTTGCTCCATTGAGAGATTAGTTTTTATTTTTATATCAGAGTGTTATCGTGAAGTTAAGATTTAAAAATAGAGAGTATCGGAACGATAAGACGATTGGTAAATCTCTATCTTACATTGTTTTACCTATTTTAGTGGCCGTTATTACAAGTTGGTTGCTTAACCTGTTTTTATCGGGTAAAATCATTGAGATTCCCAATGAAACTGCCGACGATGGCTTTATTCGTGTACTTGGTGTTGCCACAATAATTGTTTCCATGATTAATGTGGCTCTATTAGCATTAATTGTACTTAAGAAGATTGATGACAAATATAGCGGCTAATTTTCTAAAAAAAAAGAGACTGCTTTTGCGGCAGCCTCTTCAATTAAGGTTAGGTAATTCGTTTTATTTGATGTTTTTCTTAATTTTTTCAATTGCTTTTTCAATTGGAATCTCTGGTTCTATAATATTGTAGTTTCCCCAGAAGTTTTCATCTTTAAAGCCTGCAACAGCTTGGTTCATCTTCACGCTAGGTCTTATGCGTTCCGCTGCATTAATGTGTTTCTCTTCGGTTGGCTTCCAGTTTGTTACAGCCATTTCAATTGTTGTGTAGAAGGTTGAGTTAAAGAGCTTTTTCTTCCAGTTTACTTTAAAGTTAACATCGCCGCGAGAGTAAGCATAGTACCATTTCCCATTGTTTTCTGCATATGTTACTGTGTAAGAGGCTAGTATTGGTGTTACAGTTGCACTTGCAGGTTTACGTTTGATAAAGATGGCGGTAGCTTCAGATTTGTTTTCAAGATTCATGTTAAATACAGCCTTGGTTATCACGTTTTTCTTAGGATCGATAAAGAGTTTTCCAAAGAATAGTGGCTCTGTGATAGACTCCTTTTGTTTGAATTCAATAACATAATTCATCTCTTCGTCGTTAGGCAACATTTGAGCCATAGAGAAGTCGTATTTGTTGATCTCTTCGTTATCGAAAAGCAAGTAAGGCTCTTTTAAAATATCCATGCGTAGAGCACTAAATGGACCACCTTCCATATTGAATGATAAGGTATCAATGCGTGAGTAGTCGGTACTTTTACGTCCTTGTACTATTTTAACTTCATCCGAACGGTTTGATCCATATGGGAAACGATTTACTAAAAGTACTGCTTCTGAGAGTGATGCGTAGTTCCATCCTTTTTTGATTGTTTCGCGGTAAAAGGTTGTTGCCATTACTTGTTCTGATTGATAATTCTCACGTAATGAGCTCAAAACCGAGCGAATTAATTTAGTCGGATCCGTTGGAAATACGTTTATCTGAGTGAGTGATATTGGTGATACCACTAATGCTATACGGTTTTCTCCCTCCTTGAGTTCTGAAATTGGAATTACTCGTTTTTGATAGCCTAATGAGGTGATTTCAAGAGCTGATGAGGCGTCAAATTTATTAGATTTGATAGTAAATTTTCCCTCCTTGTTTGAAATAACAGCAATATTACTATTGCTCCAATTTATAGCAGTATTCGCAATTGGGTCGCCACTATTTTTGTCGATAATGTAACCTGTAACTTGCTTAATGTTACTAGTTTGCTCTTCAGTGGCATCTTGCGCTATTAAGGTATAAGTAGGTGCTAATAAGAGAGTTAGCGTAATGATCCATCGCATAGATGAACGAACAGTTGTTTTCATATAAAGAAGTTTAAATTGTTAATTAATAATAGAGTCGCTATCTTTTTAACCGGTGTTGTTTTGCGATTTTAACTCTACGTTTTAGTTAATTTGGTTGTTTATATAAAAGACAAATGCTTGTATCAATTACCCTTACGAACTTTAAATTTATTTTTCATTTCATAGAGTGGTTGGAATTGCCCTGTTTATGGGCTCTTTGGCTATTAAATAAAAATGACTCTAGTCTCAATTTAATGAGATCTAAAGCCATTTTGCACTTATGGTGATTTAAGATTATGCGATTTAACCCATCTTCATCGAGAGGGCAATTCGTTTGCGTTGGGTGTCAACTTCGGTTACTTTTACCTTCACATGCTGGTGTAATTTTACCACTTCATTGGGGTCAGATATAAATTTGTCGGCCATTTGTGAGATGTGCACCAATCCATCTTGCTTAACACCTACGTCAACAAATGCTCCAAAATTGGTGATGTTAGTCACAATTCCCGGAAGAATCATTCCAACCTTAAGATCGGAAATGGTAGTTACATCGGCCGAAAACTCAAAAACTTTAATGGCTTTACGTGGATCGCGGCCAGGTTTTTCAAGCTCTTTCATAATGTCCGAAAGAGATGGCATGCCAATGGTTGGCGTAACATATTTGGCAATGGTGATGGTTTTTCGTCGCTCCTCTGAAGCAATCAAATCGGCAACAGTACAACCAGCGTCTTTACTCATCTTCTCTACTATGGCGTACGATTCGGGATGCACCGCCGAATTGTCGAGCGGATTCTTAGCATTAGGAATACGTAAGAAACCCGCCGCTTGTTCGTAGGCTTTAGCTCCCAAACGCGGCACTTTTTTTAGCTGATCGCGACTAGCAAATGGGCCGTTCTCTTTACGGAAATCGACAATATTTTGTGCTAATTGTGGTCCTAATCCTGATACGTAAGTAAGTAGATGTTTACTTGCCGTGTTCAAATTGACGCCCACCGAGTTTACGCATGACTCCACAACTGAATCGAGCGATTTTTTCAGTAGGTTTTGATCTACATCGTGCTGATATTGACCAACTCCAATAGATTTAGCATCGATCTTAACTAATTCCGAAAGTGGATCCATCAAACGGCGACCAATAGAAACGGCGCCGCGCACGGTTACATCGTATTGCGGAAACTCTTCGCGAGCCACAGCCGAAGCCGAATATATGGATGCTCCATCTTCGCTCACCGAAAAAACGAGTATATCTTTATTAAATGGAATTTTCTTGATAAAGGCCTCTGTTTCGCGTCCTGCCGTTCCGTTACCTACCGCAATAGCTTCAATTTTATATTGCTCAACGAGTGTTGATATCTTCTTAATGGATTGAGATACTTCGTTTTGCGGTTGATGTGGATAGATGGTTTCGTTGTGCACCAAGTTGCCTTGCGCATCCAAACACACCACTTTACAACCTGTTCTAAAGCCTGGATCTAAGGCTAGTAC
>JAGPHP010000218.1 GCA_018055415.1 Breznakibacter sp.
TCGTTAATGGTATCGAGTAACGATGAAAGTTTGGTAATATCTAACCCCAAACGTGAAAAGTAGTTATCGGGCAAGGCTCCTTTTAGGGCTTTGTTGTTCTTTTCGATGTTATGGAGTGCAGTGTCAATTTTGAGGGCAATATCATCTTGCTTCGAATTTTTGATTATGTAGCTCCAGCGACTAATTTCATTGAGGTAAAACACATTGGCCATACCATAAAAATCGGCCATCTCTACATATTTCTCTTTACCTTCGGCAATAAGCTCTTTTCTGCGTTCTTCAAACTTATCGCTGGCAAACTTTAGAAATATGAGTCCTAGTACTACATGTTTATATTCGGCTGGCTCTACACTTCCTCTAAGTTTATTAGCCGACTCCCAAAGGGTCTCTTCAATTGCTTTCTCTTTTACCTCTTTCTTTGCCATTGTCTGTTTAAAGATGATGATTGAATTTCAAAGGTAATTATTTGTGTGGGAGTTGGCAGATTTAATTGGATAAAATGAGTGTCATTTGTTTACTAAAATGGCTTAATAGAACCTCGTAGCTATGTGTTAGATACTATTAGAGAATTGTATGATGTGCTTTGTAAATTGAAGATGATAACAAACCAAAGCAACGCTCATTTTTAGATGGCTAGATTGTTAAAGTTTAGATGTGAAATCTTGATTTGGGGTTAATAAAAGTAAAAATGAGATTTTGAGGCGTGTATAAATCCTGTCTTTTTATTTAAATTGAACTCCAAACGGGATGCTAAAATCAAAAAAACACCCCCAACAAGAAGTTTTTTGCACCAAACTGAAAATATTTTTTGAAATTTTTTGTAGCTCTTTGTAGCTAAAAATTACCAAAGCAAAAGGGGAGATAAAAGGGCGTTTGTTTTGGTAATGTTTTGGTAAAAAACAAAATCAGCCACTCACATTTCTGTAAATGGCTGATTTCCAAGAGCGAAAGAAGGGGCTCAAACCCTCGACCCTCAGCTTGGAAGGCTGATGCTCTATCAACTGAGCTACTTTCGCAAACTATCTTGTGGGGAGAGGAGGATTCGAACCTCCGAAGTCGTAAGACAACTGAGTTACAGTCAGTCCCATTTGGCCACTCTGGTATCTCCCCAAAAGCACTGCAAAAGTAGAACTATTTTTTTACTTTGCAAGCAAAATCTATCATTTTTATTACAGTAATTGCAGCTTCATCCCCTTTATTTCCGTGGATTCCTCCAGCTCTGTCTAACGCCTGTTGTAAGTTGTTAGTTGTCAGTACTCCAAAGATAAATGGAATAGGGTAGTCGAGGTTTAATTGAGTGATTCCTTGAGTTACACCACTACAAACATAGTCGAAATGAGGTGTGTCGCCCTGAATAACACATCCCAAACAAATAACTCCATCCACATCAGTGTTCTCAGCCAATAGTTTGCCTCCTTTTGTGAGTTCAAAAGTGCCTGGTACATACTTTTTTATGATATTCTCCTCTTTAACACCGTGCTTTACCAATGTGTTGTAGGCACCATTAAAGAGAGCTTCGGTAATGTCTGTGTTCCACTCTGCAACGACTATACCTACTTTCATGTCGTTAGCAGCTGGTACATCTTGAATGTTATAATCCGAAAGATTTTTTAAACTTGTTGCCATATGCGCCTATTTTAATTGTTGATCTGAATAGTAAAAAAAATGAGGTTGCTCACAAATGAACAACCTCAATATCTGATAAATGTTTAAATCTATTTTTGAATTGCTATGTTTGCACGTGTGATATACTTATCAATAGTAGTATATTCGGCACTCTTTTTAAAGTTCTCTTTAATAGTAGTGTAGCTTTCAAGAGCCTCTTTGTTTTTACCCATCTCCTCTTGTAATAAACCTAATTTAAATAGGTAAGTAGGAGCTGTAAATTCATTAGTTCCTTTTGAAGCATCTCCATAATAACTAAGAGCTTTCTCTTTATTGCCTAACTCAAGGTAAGCATCGCCAATAGCACCTGTAGCAATAGCACCAATAATTTCATCATCGGTAGAAAAATCTTTCAAATAGTCAATTGCCTTTTGGAAATTTCCTAAATGTAAATGACAAATACCAGCATAATAGTTTGCAGTATTACCAATTTTTGTTGAGCTATATTTGCTAGCTATCTCGCTAAAGCCAGGATTCAAACCATCACCATTAAGGGCTAGTTTAAAGCTATCTTTTTCAAAATAAATTTGAGCTCTAAAGCTTACCTCTTCGCTTTTTACCTCCGCCGGCTCAAAGTAGTAGGTCTTCATCATCCAATATCCAAGTACCAAAGCAACTAAACCAATAACTACATAGTAGATAATCTTTTGGTTTTTTTCAATAAAGAACTCAGCTTGACTTAAACTGTGCTCTACATTTTGTAGTTTTTCTTCTACTTTCTCGGTTTTTTTATCTGTTGACATATTTTACGTTTTTTTTGTTCTTGGGTGGCAAATGTAGTAGTTTTGGTTATAATATAAAAGTCGATAGTGTTATTTTTCGAAATATTTTCACACAAAAAGTTCTCTCTCTGGGTTATGAGCCTATGTTGATAACAAATAATTGTATTTTTGATCTATCTTTGTCTATCATACAATAGGCATCAATTTTTATTTTGCTCAAAAATATATCGCTGTTATGTTTATATTGCGTAGTGTAACTATATCGCTCTTTATCATTTTTTTATCATCTATTAATATCTTTGCTCAATCTACTTACGATAAGGAGATCACTGCAGGTGAGTATGAAAAAATTGAGCGCAAACTTTTTAAAGAGGCGAGTAAAACACCCGACGATTTAATGGTTAATTTCGACCTCTCGGTGCTCTATAATTCTTCGAAATACTCCAATTTTAATCCCGATACGGCCTACTATTTTGGCAAACGTGCCGAAACCATCTACAATAATCTACCTACCAAACAGCGCGAAAAGCTTATTCGCAAAACAATCTATTTAAGTGTTATTAGAGATCAGATATTAGCTACTTCGGCCAATCTTTACACTAAGTACAGTGGCTTCAATACCATTGAAGGGTATGAGTATTATATCAACCATTTTCGCGATTCACAAGATCTTCTCTCTAAAGCCATAGCGGGTAGAAACGAATTGGCTTTTCAACTAGCCAGTAACGATCCTACTGTGGAAAAGGTGCAACAATTTATCACAAAATACCCTAAAGCTATACAAATTAAAGTGGCTGTGGTTTTGCGAGATAGTCTTGATTTTGAGAATGCTAAAACCACCAACACCTCGTTTGGATATCTCTCATTTATGCAACGACGTCCTAATAGCCATCTTTATTCTGATGCGAGGCTAGCTTACGATAAAGCCTATTTTTTAGAGCGTATCGATTGCAAAAATGTGCCTGAAATCATTGCTTTTATCAAGCAGAATAGTAAAAATAGTTTTATCCCTAGTGTGTGCGACTCTCTCTTCTTAATCTCAAGAACAAAGGACGACTTTAATGGGCTCCGTTTTTATGTTGAAAACTGTACCGATGGGCAATATCAAGAGGAGGCCTGGGATTTATACTACGATAGCTTTACTCGCGATGGGTTTGTTGAAACGCTTACCCGTTTTTATGGTTTGTATAACCCTACAATGCCTGCAGCGTTAAAATCGATCTACGAAAAAGAGTATGAAGTGGCTCTACTTGGAAGTTCGCTAGAGTTAAGCGTAGGCTACAATCCTAAAAAGGACTCTTTGTATTGGAAATATATGAGTTTAGCCAGCAATAAAGATCTTGCATTTTCTACTCTGCAAACAGTTATTGCTCCTGCCGTAATTGAGAAGAAGTG
>JAGPHP010000057.1 GCA_018055415.1 Breznakibacter sp.
TTGAGCGAAAATCAGCCTCGCGCTACCTTAAAGAGTTAGAAGATAATGGTTTTTTGAAGTCAGAGAGAGTAGGGAGGGAAATAATTTATATTAATGTAAGATTGATTGAGATATTGAAAGAATAGATTTATAATCAGTAAAATAAATAAAACGATGATCCCAGATTTTCAGAAGATTATGTTGCCTTTTTTGACTATTATTTCTGATGGTTTAGAACATACTACCATTGAGACAAATGCTAAACTAGCACAACATTTTGGGCTTACAGACGAAGAATTGAATGAGTTTTTACCAAGTGGTGTTGCCAAGACATTTCCAAATAGAGTTGCTTGGGCTAAATCTCATTTTAAGATGGCTGGGTTGCTTGAAAATACCAAAAGAAGTTCGTTTAAAATTACAGATGCTGGGATTAAGCTCTTAAGTGAATATCCGAATGAAATTAATCTAAAGATTTTAAGAACTCTTCCCACTTATCAAGAGCGTACAGGAAGATCAAAAGAAGAGGATTTTGCTCTAGATAATGATACCTTGCAATCTCCTGCTACACCTGAGGAGAGTCTGGAAAGTAGTTATTTAAAAATTAGAAAGAATTTATCTCAAGAGCTTCTACTGAAAATAAAAAGTTGTAGTCCATCATTTTTTGAGTCTTTAGTCGTTGAATTATTGGTTAAAATGGGGTATGGAGGTTCTATCAAGGATGCAGGAAAATCGATTGGTAAATCTGGAGATGAAGGCATTGATGGAATTATTAAGGAAGATAGATTGGGTTTAGATATTATCTATATCCAGGCAAAACGGTGGGAAAATGTAGTTGGAAGACCTGAAATTCAAAAGTTTATAGGAGCGCTTGCAGGCCAAGGGGCTAAGAAGGGAGTTTTCATTACTACATCAAGATATACTGCTGAGGCAAGAGATTATCAACCTCGTAATGACACTAAAATTGTACTTATTGATGGTGAGCAATTAACGGATTTAATGATTGATTATAATCTTGCTGTATCAACAGTTACTAATTTTGAAATTAAGCGAATAGATAATGACTATTTCGGTGAAGAATAAACTATAATTTTTATGGAACTCAAACAAGCTCAAATAGAAGTAGATCAATGGATTAAAACCGTTGGTGTTCGTTATTTTAACGAGCTAACCAATACAGCCATTTTAATGGAGGAGGTGGGTGAGCTGGCGCGCATTATGTCTCGTAAATATGGCGAGCAGTCGTTTAAAGTGGGCGAGAGTGGCGATAATTTAGCCGATGAGATGGCCGATGTTTTGTGGGTTCTCATCTGCTTAGCTAATCAAACGGGTGTTGATTTGGAGGATGCCTTTAAGAAGAATATGGAAAAGAAACAAAAGCGTGATAGTCAACGACATATAAATAATGAAAAACTAAAATAGAACAGATTTTATGGATGATTTTTTCTCAAAATTCAAGAAGGCTTATCTTCCTTCAGATATAGAAACCAATATTAATGCGATACTAAAAGCGAAAGCTAGTATTACTAATGACGATGCAAAAGTTATTTTGTCGTCAATAGATTTAACCACTTTAAATACAACTGATTCAGCCGATTCAATTATAGCGTTTATTCAACGACTAAATAAGCTTTACGAATCCTATCCTGCTCTTCCAAAAGTGGGTGCAGTGTGTTTGTTTCCAGTTTTTTCTAATCTTTTTAGCTACTTAAAAGTTGATGGAGTGGGTAAGGCGGTTGTGGCAGCTGGTTTTCCATCGAGTCAAACTTTTTTAGATGTTAAGATTGCCGAGGTTAAAAAATCGGTTGCTTTTGGGGCTAATGAAATTGATGTAGTTATATCGGTTGGCGAGTTCTTAGAAGGCAACTATGAGTTTGTATTTGAGGAGATTAGACAAATAAAGGAGGCTTGCGGAAAGGCAAAGCTTAAAGTTATTTTGGAGACTGGTGCTCTTGTAAAAGAGGATGAGATTTGGAATGCCTCATTGGTTGCCATGGAGGCGGGAGCCGATTTTATCAAGACTTCAACCGGTAAAGGTTATGAAGGTGCATCACTAGAGGCCGCTTATGTGATGCTTCAGGCTATTAAGGTTTTTCACGCTGAGAGTGGAAAGCGTGTGGGCATTAAACTTTCGGGTGGGATCTCGGAGATTGAAGCAGCGCATGACTATTTGGTTATTACTAAGGAGATCCTTGGTGATGAGTGGATTAAGCCCGAGTTCTTCCGTATTGGAGCAAGTCGATTAACCAATAAAGTGATTTCAAAACTTCTCCAAAAGGAGGATAGTTACATTTAATAAAATGACGATGAGTTCAAATAAGCCAACACTTTATTTAATTGATGCTTATGCTCTTATTTTCAGAGCCTATTATGCATTTATACGAGCACCACGAATCAACTCAAAAGGGGTTAATACCTCGGCCGTTTTTGGTTTTGTGAATATGCTTTTGGAAGTGCTCTCAAAAGAGAAGCCCTCACATATTGCGGTGGCTTTTGATCCATCGGGACCAACGTTTAGACACGAGCAGTTTGAGGCCTACAAAGCACATCGCGATGAGACGCCCGAAGAGATTCGTAAATCGGTGCCTATCATTAAAGATTTTCTAAAAGCGATGAATATCCCCGTTTTGCAAGTAGAGGGTTATGAAGCCGATGATGTGATTGGTACGCTCTCTAAAATTGGTTCGGAGAATGGTTTTTTTGTAAAGATGATGACGCCCGATAAAGATTACGCTCAGCTTGTGAATGAGAGTGTGGTTATGATTAAGCCAAAGTCTATGGGTAATGAGGTGGTTGTGTGGGGAGTAGATGAGGTTAATGAAAATTTTAATACAACTAATCCACTTCAAGTTATTGATATATTGGGACTTTGGGGTGATAGTGCCGATAATATTCCAGGATGTCCCGGAATAGGCGAAAAAACTTCAAAAGATCTGATTTCTAAGTATGGTTCTATAGATGGTATTTATGAACATATTGATGAGTTGAAAGGGAAGCAGAAGGAGAACCTTATTAATTTTAAGGAGCAAGTCTATCTTTCGCGTCATTTGGCAACCATCTGTCTGGAGGTTCCAATTACCTTTGAACCTGAGCGTTACGTGGCCGAGTCTCCAAATCGCGAAGAGTTGGTAAAGCTCTTTAATGAACTTGAGTTTAGAGGAGTTTTAACTCGTGTTAACGACCTTTTCTTTAATGCACCAAAACCAGCGCAGCGTGATCTTTTTTCACAGGGGTCTCTTTTTGATGAACCAGCAGCTGCTACTACTTCAGTAAAGGTTGAAGATGCACCAAAATCTATTTATAAAACTATTAAAGAGGTTGATCATCAATATATTGCTGTAAAAGATAAGAGTGAGATAGCTAAACTTATTGAAGATTTTACCAACTGTAATGAATTCTGTTTTGATACTGAAACAACTGGTTTGGATGTGATGGGCGATGAGCTTGTGGGCATCTCGTTATGTAAGCAAAAAGGGGTTGCTTATTATATCCCTGTGCCTCCTAAACATTTGGGTGGAGTTGATTTTGTGAAACAACTGGCTCCCATTTTTACCAATCCAAACACCACAAAAATTGGGCAAAATATCAAGTTCGATTATTTGATGTTGAAGCGCTACAACGTGGAGGTTGCTGAGCCATTTTTCGATACCATGATAGCAGATCATTTGGTAAATCCGATTGGAAAGCACGGTATGGATGCCATGTCTGAGAACTATTTACAATATTCACCTATCTCTATAGATGAGCTCATTGGAGCTAAAGGTAAAGATCAAAAATCTATGCGTTCTATTCCCTTAGCTGTTATTTCCGATTATGCTTCAGAGGATGCTGATGTTACATTTCAACTTAAAGAGATATTATTTAAAAGATTAAAAGAGAACAATTTAGTAGATTACGCTAACAGTGTAGAATTTCCGCTTTTAAAGGTTTTAGCCAAGATGGAGTATGAGGGTGTTTTTATCAACTCTCAGGAGCTCGAAGCCTATTCGAAAGAGCTTACACTTGTGGTTTTAAATCTAGAAAAGGAGATCTACGCTCAAGCAGGTATGGAGTTTAATATAGGATCGCCAAAGCAGGTGGGCGAGGTTTTGTTCGACCACTTAAACATTGATCCATTAGCTAAAACCACTAAAACAGGTCAATACTCAACTGGTGAAGAAGTTTTAGAGAAGCTAAAGGGAAAACATCCTATTATTGATCTGATACTTAAATACAGAGGTCTTAAGAAATTGATATCCACTTATATCGATGCCTTGCCTAAATTGGTGAATTTTGATACTCAACGAATTCATACTTCGTATAATCAGGCAATAGTGGTTACAGGCAGGATAAGTAGTACCAATCCAAATCTTCAAAACATTCCGGTTCGTGAAGAGGAGGGTAGGGAGATACGTCGCGCCTTTTTACCTCAGCATGAGGGGTTTACTTTCCTTTCTGCCGATTATTCTCAAATTGAACTTCGATTAATGGCTCATTTTAGTGCCGATGAAGCCATGATAGAGGCCTTCAACAAGGGTGAAGATATCCATACAGCCACTGCGAGCAAGATTTTTGGCGTTTCTTTAGCTGAGGTAACGTCAGATATGCGCCGAAAGGCAAAGATGGCTAATTTTGGCATTATTTACGGTATTTCGCCCTTTGGTTTGGCCGAGCGCTTGTCTATTCCGCGCTCTGAGGCTAAAGCGCTTATTGATGGCTATTTTGCCAATTTTCCCGGGGTTAAAAAATATATGGATGGCGTGATACAATCGGCGCAAGAGACTGGTGTGGTTGAGACGCTTTCGGGGCGTAAGCGTCAGTTGCCCGATATATTCTCTAAAAACCAAGTGGTTAGAGGAATGGCCGAACGCAATGCTATCAACGCTCCTATTCAAGGTACGGCTGCCGATATTATCAAAATGGCGATGGTAAAAATTGATCGTGTATTTGAAAAAGAGCAGTTAAAAAGCAAAATGATTATGCAGGTGCATGATGAATTGAACTTTGAGGTCTATCTTCCTGAACTTGATAGGGTTAAAGCAATAGTCAAAGAAGAGATGGAATCTGCCGTATCGCTCAAGGTTCCACTTTTGGTGGAGATGGGAAGTGGAAAAAATTGGTTGGAGGCTCATTAAAATTATTGGCTAATATTTTAGTAATTAAGTCCAAAATTGTATATTTATAGCTAAAATATTAGCTATGAATATTGATTTTTTGGAAAAGGCAAGTGTTGGAGGCATATTAAAGCAGATAGCATTTCAGGCTCGGACTAATCGTTTACAGCTTAACATGAGTCAAGAAACTTTGGCTGAACGTGCAGGTGTAAGCTTGGGTAGTGTTAAGCGTTTTGAGCTTACGGGTGAGATTTCGCTCAAACATCTTGTTAAAATTGCTGTTTTGCTTGATGCTACAGATCCATTTATGGAACTTTTTTTGGCTCCAAAATTTCAAAATATTGATCAGCTTCTTGCTAGTAAAACTAAAGATCAGAAGTTAAAACAGCGTGCAAATGGACGAGTTAGAAAAGGTTGAGGTTAAATTGAACCATGCAAAAGTTGGAATATTAACACAGTTCGATAGCAATGTGTTAGCTTTTCAGTACGATGAATCGTTTTTAAAAGCGGGCTTTTCCATCTCTCCATTTTTTCTGCCACTTGAGAATAAGCTCTTTGTTGCAAAAGCTCATCCTTTTTCGGGTAATTTTGGCGTTTTTAGCGATAGTCTTCCCGATGGATGGGGAAGTTTACTTCTTGATAGACACTTAAAATCATTAGGATTAAATCCCGCTAGAGTTTCTCTTTTAAATAAACTTTGTCTTGTTGGAACGCAGGGCAGAGGAGCTTTGGAATTTTTTCCAGAACAAACCATCTCAACACCTCAAACAGTTGATAATTTACACCAAATAGCTCAGGAGATATTTCAAATTTATCATTCGGAAAGTGATAATTTATCTTTGGATAAATTTGTAAAATTAGCGGGTTCATCTGGTGGTGCTCGTCCAAAGATTCATCTTCTTTTCGATAATCAAGATTGGATTGTGAAATTCAGAGCACAACAAGATCCCATTAATGTTGGGGAAATTGAATATAACTACTCAATTTTAGCTAAACGGTGTGGTATTGAGATGATGGAAACAAAGCTATTTGAAAATCAATATTTTGGAACAAAACGATTTGATAGAGAGTTGGGTAATAAATACCATGTTGTTTCGGTAGCTGCGCTTTTAAATGCTGATTATCGGATTCCGTGCATCGATTATTTAGATATTTTAAAACTATGTCGGTTGCTCTCAAAATCGGAGGTGGAGGTTGAAAAGGTTTTTAAACTTATGATTTTCAATTTGTTAATTGAAAACAAAGATGATCATGCAAAGAATTTTTCCTTTATTTATAAAAATGGAAGATGGTTTTTTTCGCCAGCTTACGACTTGCTCCCAAGCAGTGGTTTTAATGGCTATCATACGACAACGGTTAATGGCAGTGGTGAACCTTCTTTGCAGGATATAATTAAAGTAGGAATTGAGATAGGATTTACAAAGAGCTATATTTCTGATGTTTATGAATTTATTAGAAATGAGATATTATCTAATAAATTTTAAGTATGGTGTAGGTACATCCATCTATGGATTTTTAAGTATAAAAGAAAAAGAGACGTTATTTTGAACGTCTCTTTTTTTATAAAATTATGTTGTGAAACGCCATAAATGGACGTCCCTTATTTTAAAACCTCTTAAAACCTATTATCTCTCTAACTTCTTTAATACGTTTGGCAGCACTTTCGTGCGCTTTCTCTCTACCCATGGCAACTACTTTAGATAGATAAACTTCATCGTTCTTTATGTCGTTGATTTTATTGCGAATAGGTTCGGTAAATTGAACAATATCTTCAGCTAATTGCTTTTTGAAATCGCCGTAACGAATCTCGCAACTGTTCCATTTATCCGTAAAATAATTAACGGTATCTGGTGTTGATACCACATTCATAATGGTAAAGAGGTTTTGAATAACCTCTGGCATAGCCGAGTTTTGAGCCGTTGGTCCAGAATCAGTTACTGCCTTCATCACCTTTTTGCGAATGGATGCAGGATCTTCGGCTAAGAAAATACCGTTGCCTTCCGATTTTCCCATTTTGCCCGATCCATCTAGTCCTGGAATTTTTATAAGCGACTCTCCGTAGTTAAATGGCTGAGGTATAGGGAAATATTCAACATTATACATGTTATTAAAGCGTTGAGCAAATTTACGAGCCATCTCCAAATTTTGCTCTTGATCTTTACCCACTGGAACTTTCTGCGCGTGGTGGATAATGATGTCGGCACACATCAAAACAGGATAGGTTAACAACCCAGCGTTAACATTTTCAGGTTGTTGACGAGCTTTCTCCTTAAATGAGGTAGTGCGCATAAGCTCTCCCAAATAGGAGTTATTATTTAAAAGCAACGTTAACTCGGCCACTTCAGGAACATCGCTCTGAATATAGAGCGTTGATTTTTCAGGATCTAAACCCGTAGCCAAATATTCGGCCAAAACAGTTTTTACATTGTTATGCAAATCGTGAGGCGTAGGATGAGTAGTAAGTGAATGATAATCAGCAATAAAGAAGTAACAGTTATACTCTTGTTGCATTTTTAAAAAGTTCTTTACTGCGCCAAAATAGTTGCCCAAATGTAAGTTTCCCGTCGGGCGAATTCCACTAACTACTGTTTCCATTATAATTGTCATTTTTTTTAGATGGGCAAATATAAAACTTTTTGGTGCAATGAGGTGGAAAAAGGTGGGGGATTTAAAAGTTAGTGTTTCAATTTATCACATGTCAATTTAATGATTTAGTTTTTCCTCTTTTGGATTATTATTGAGTTACTTATCTACTTGAACTATATTAAATATCAATTTTTCATCAAATTTATTGTTAATTTAGCTCTCTATTCCTTTGTTTATCAGGCTGACTTTAAAAGTTTTAAATTATTAATTTTGAACCGTAACACTTTTACAAATTATTTTTAATCGGATGAGAGGCGAACAATTAATCTATGCTTTGGCCGGAGGTAACTATACCTTTAACCTCGATGTAGATAAAGTGCTCTACCCGGGTGCTGTCAACTACTGGCTCACCAAAAATCAGGCAACGCTCTGGAGTGGCGTAGCAGGCTCTACAGGGCTCTATAGCTACTCGTTACTGGCCGATGCTACTGCCAGCACCTATAACCTTACGGTTAAGTATGCTAAGCTAACCTTGCCAAAGAGTTATAAGCGTAATCTTGGCGATAAGCAGTATGAACTCACCGACCATTTGGGCAACGTGCGTGCAGTGGTAAGTGCAAAGGTTAACTACAACAGCAGCAATAACATTAAATATACCCCAACCATTATCACCACCACCTCTTACTACCCGTTTGGTATGGCTATCAGCAGCCTATCGAGCAATAGTGATAAGTATAGGTATGGGTTTAATGGTAAGGAGAAGGACGACAAAGGCGAGTGGGGCATGACCAACTACGACTATGGCTTTAGAATCTATAATCCAGCCATCGCTAAGTTCTTGAGCGTGGATCCATTGACAAAGAGTTATCCTGAGTTGACACCGTATCAGTTTGCGAGTAATACGCCGATTGAATGTATCGATTTGGACGGATTAGAAAAAATGACCTATTTGTTTTACACTGGTAAAAATGGTAAAACTGAAATGCATTTAGCGTCGGTGAAGTACTTAGATTCTGAAGGGAATAAAATACCACTTCAATTGATTGCTCGATGGGGCACATCCGAAGCATTGAGTGATCCATATTCTTTTGAGGAGGGCTTGAAGGAACCTGGAAATTTATTTCAAAGAATGTTAAATGGGAATTGGGATGCAGGTTATGATATGGCTAATACTAGTAGTAAAACTGCGGCTGAATCTGCGACTGGAGGTGTTCTTACTGGTGCACTAGGTATTGGATTAAGTTTATCTGCAGCCGAGGTTGGTGGACTTGCAGGCTTGCCTTTTGCATATGATGAAATGATGTCCAATTTGTATAAGTTAAATGATATTATAGTAGGAAGTTATGTCGCTGGTACCGAGTACAAAGGGGTCTTTGAGAATACAACGCTTTCAACGAGTAAATATTTAACAGGATCAGAAGTTCCTGGATTTTATATATATAACAGTGCTAAAGTTCTTACAGGAGGACAGGATGTATTTGAAGGTTTAATGTCTATACCCAAAACGAATGCACTCTTTTACGATGTGAGCAAAGTTATTGATGGGACAAATGATATCTTGGAAGGAGAAAAAGAATTAATTAAAAAGGAATAATATATGAGCAACTACAACACACAGATATCAAAATCAATATTTGGTTTTTTTGTAATATTTCTAATATTACTTTTTGGTGCTATTACAAGTGATGGTAAGTTTCACCAAATCATTTTTTATCCATTACTTTTTGGTTTTGTTATTGTAGCTTATTCTCAATTTAAGAATTGTGATTTTTGTTTTGATGACAAATTTTTATTAATAACAATCAAGTATCTATTTCTTTTAAAAAAAGAGAAAATATTATTATATGATCAAATTGAGTATGCAAAGGTTATAAGATCAACGGGAAGTAACACTAGATCAAAAGTTGTATTTTACTTAGTATCAAAAAAGAGGGTTTCTTGTCCAATATCTTCATTGGAAGATATGCAGGGATTTATAAACAACTTAAAGACTAAAGTTCTTGTCGTTGAATTAAATACGTTTACTGATAAGATACAAGATTTACGTAATAGGAAAAAGAGTGATTATCCATTAAAACGAAGAGATTATTAGACGATAGATTATATTATTTAATCATCTTTACTAGCATTCGAATCTTTGCAAGCAAAGCGGCAGAGCCGAGTGGCATCGTCTGGGTAACTCGAATAGTATCAGAATTGTAAATGAATTTTAAGAGCCATAAAAGCATATATAGCGATAAACAGTTTTACGGAACTACAGCAACATCTCAAAAATGGAACGCCATAAAAGCATATATAGCGATAAACAGTAACAACATTCACACACTCCCCTCAAGAGCCAAAACAGAAGGGGTGGTTAATTGATAATAGAAAGAGACTTATTTTATGAGAGATAAGCAACAGATGAAAACGAGATATGAAAAGAATTCTACGATTAAAACCAGTTTGTGCTGTAGCAGAAATGTTAGTCTGTGCAACTTTTAACTTTTAAACTCTAGATTTTTAAAAATGAAATATTTAATACTACTGCTTGCCTTTTTTGCTTTTCGCTCAACATATGGGCAAGATAAATGTAGCCATCTGCCGCTAATTACCGTACAAGCAACGGCCTCCGTAGAGGCTCTGCCCGATGTTGCCATAGTGGTGGTAAAAGTTGAGAAGCGTGTTTTGGTTAATGGCATAAAAGGAGGGTCAGACTCTTTCTTCTTTATGAAGGAGGATATGGATATTAAATATGTAGATGATAAAAACACTATTCAATCACTCCCTGAAGTGAAGATGGGTGGCGATGCGTGTCTGTTTGTAAAGAGTTATATTATAACCCTGCGTAATTTAGCCAATTTGCAGCAGCTCTATACCAATCTTATTGCCCGTAACTTTACCCAAATAGAGTCGGTCCGTTTTAGAGTTACTAATATCGAGAGTTTAAAAGAGAAAGCCACCATTGAGGCTTTACAACGTGCTAAGGCCAAGGCTCAACTCTATGCCAATCAAATTGGGCAACCTTTGGGGGTAGTGCATCAAATTACGGAGCTTAACAGTGAGCCCGTAAATTGGTACGATGAGCGTAACAAAACGGACGACAACGCCATGTTGGGAGGCAATTACCTTATAAACCCCCCGCTAGCGTGGATTTGCAATCCGTGCTGCAAAAACTGGTTTAATATAGCACGGTTCGCAGAACCGCGCTAGCCAAAGGGTAGTTGGTTCATATTCTCCAACTTATAAATTAGTTGAGAAATTTAATAATAGTGAAGCTGTAAACAGAGCGATACAAATGATGCTACCTATGGAAAAGATGACACAAAAAGGTCTGTCAATTTCTGATCAAGTAAATCAAAAAGTTTAACAAAATAATTAACTATATGTCTAAAGCGAATATTCGAATTTACTCTTTTATTATTTTGCTACCACTTTGTGTTGCTTGTAGTTCATATCGTTTTATTGATGATAAGAGTAGTTTTGATAAGTGGTATTCGATTCCTAATAATGCTCAATTCTTAAAACTTAAGGTTTATTCAGATAGTGATTTGCATTTAATAAAAGGACGGAGCTATTATTTAACTCTTCTTGGATGTAATGTTTTTACGATGTCATTAGTTGAAGTGGCTGAACGTGATGGGATTATGAATGTTTTTCCGCTTCCAGCACATTCAGATACCCTTGATATTACCAATGGTAATTTTTTTCCTGGACCTAGTGTGATTGGGATAGGGTTACGGATTATTTCGCATTTAGATAATAATTTTGGAACTTATATATTTGAGTATTATTCTATTAGTCATGCCGTAAAACCTACTATACATATAGGGTCAAGGTTTATTTGTAAAAAGAAATTGGTAATTGATTTTATTACAAAGACAGGAACATTGTATGACTACTCTGAGGAATTAGAAGCTAAAATATGGCTTTAATCCCCACCCCTCCCTCACGATTTTTTGCAAGCAAAGCGGCAGAGCCAAGGGCATCGTGTGGTTAACTGGAATAGCAATAGAATTGCAAATGAATTTTAAGAGCCATAAAAGCATATAGCGATAAATAGTAACAACATTCACTCCCCCCAAGAGCCAAAACAGAAGGGGTGTTTAATTGATAATAGTAAGAGACTTATTTTGCAAGAGATAAGCAACAGATGAAAAAGAGATATGAAAACCCTTACAGCCTTGGCAACTTCTCTAAGGGTTACTAAAAAAGCATCATTTATTTAGTTTATTTTAATATAATGTGGCATTAAAAAAGGTTAGTCGCATCAATATCAGAAATTTGTAAATTAGTTCAAAACAACAGATTTCTATGTGATTAACTTCTTTAACTCACGATTTTATTGACCCCGATAATCCATTCTCATTTCTCTTTTTACTAACAGGAACATTTCTATATCATATTTTACTTGAGACACTTGATACAGAAGAGGCTACTTATGTGTGGCATTTAGATAAAAATTCAATAGCTTTTAACAGTGGATTTTTGGATATTGAAAACCATCTTGCATTTATTAAATTAAAAGGGCGACAACAATTCCTTGAATTAAATCTGTCTAATTTTAGCCGAATTAATCATGATTATAGTGACTTAAAAGCGGCTTTACTTTGTGGAAAGATTTATTAATTGAGCAGATTGTATAACATTTACTTCCTTCCCCCTTTTCGTCTTCCTGAGCTTGTTGTTTTTGAACCAGCCCTAAGTTGATTTGATTTAGGATTAGGATTTGTTTTTCGATCTTGCTGACGTTCGGCATTGGTTTTTGGTGCATTACTTTTGGGGCCAGATTTGCGAGCAGCTCCTGTGCGTTTAAATGGTGAATCGCTCGTTTTTGGCTTAAACTCTTCGGAGCTATTGGGCGTTTTTGATTTTCGTGGTAACTCGTCGCCTTTTTCACGTGATGTGGCA
>JAGPHP010000058.1 GCA_018055415.1 Breznakibacter sp.
AGAAAGGGATATGTTTTAGATGCTTACAACCATAAAGGGTGGGTGTTTGAGTAAAACTACCTTTCTTTATGGTTGTGTTAACACGTTTCACCAACTCTGTCAGTTTAATTGACAACCCATCAGACTTATTCAACTCTTGAAGTAAGAAATAAGTTAATGCTCCATTATATCGTTTCTTAAAAAGCGCATCGGCTGAGGTTTGGTTCGATTTACATCCACTGATGAATGCCAAATGCAGATGATCGGCAGTTTTGGATATTTGCGCTGTTTCCACACTTTTCTGTTTTGCAGTTTGTAATCTCCATTCAATATCTATAGGTAGTGATATCGTTTTCTTGACAGATTTACTCTTCGTAAGTGACCTCTCCAAATCGCCCGAATGGCACGAGTCGGAGATCCAAACAAAATTCACCCCTTCTGGAATTACCGCAAAAATGGCATTAAAATCTTTATCGGTAATTGTCTTATCTGGATCCCAATTAAAATCGTAGGGGCAAATAGCTTCATCCAACCCATCAACCTCGCCCTTTTTATTACGTGTTGGCAACTGCACACCATGCCCACTAAAATGAAATACAAGTCGGTCGCCCGCTTTAACATCCTAAATAACCGCTCCATTATAGCATGTTTGGTAGCCCTTTTATCAGCCAGTAATCTAACATCATCCATTGCAAAGTGACATTTTGTGGTTAAGAATTTTGCCATATCACTAATGTCATTGACGCATCCCCGAAGCGGGGCATCTGGGTAGCAGTTAATACCCACAAGAAGTGCTCTATTCATATAAAAATTTTTAGGTGGTTGAAAATCAAAAATTTAAGTTAGAAAATATATGTGAAAAAAGTGGCGTTTTGCATAGATTCTTATCTCTTAAAAATAAAGTTTCATAATTAGCAACACTAACATAGGGGAAAACACGTTATTAGTTGTTTTATATAAGATTAGTATAACACACATGAAATAATATCAAGTTTATTGTTGCCCCAGAACTAAATCTCTCTCAAAAAGGATGGAGGGTGCCCTTAACAAGGAAAGAGACAAGCAACAATTAACTATTTCAATTACATAGATCTATATTTTCACACTATTGGTCGCTAAAATTATATGTTTTGTCGATTTTAAGATATTTTATCAATTAGTATTCATTTTGTTATATCTTTTTTTACAACCTTTGTTTAAAATTTCAACAACTATAGACTAAACCATCATCAATGATCAGAACACTTCTACTTTCACTATTCCTTATAATAACCTCACTCGGAATAACTCAAAACAGATTCTCTATCTCTGGTACGATTAAAGACTCGCAAACAGGCGAAACCCTAATTGGCGCAATTGTTCAAGTAAAAGAGCTACCCAACATTGCCGTGATAACCAATGAATATGGATTTTACTCACTGAATGTGCCTGCTGGAGAGTATAATCTCTCGGTAAGTTTTGTGGGATACAGCAACTATTCAATCCCCGTAAAAGCAAACTCCGATGTTCAAGTTGGAATTCAATTAATATCAACTACGCGTGAATTAGAGGAAGTATCGGTAACCGCACAACGTTCAAACGACAATTTAACCAAACCACAAATGGGTGTTGAGAAACTAAACATTGCTCAAAACGCCAAAATACCAGTCATTTTTGGCGAAAAAGATATCATAAAAACGCTCCAACTGCTACCTGGCGTCAAAGCGGCTGGCGAAGGGAGTAGTGGTTTTTTTGTACGAGGCGGTAGTACCGATGGAAACTTAATACTATTGGATGAAGCTCCCGTTTATAATGCCTCACACCTTTTAGGATTCTTTTCGGTATTCAATGCCGATGCAATCAAAGACGTTGCGCTTTACAAAGGAACCCAACCGGCACAGTATGGTGGACGATTAGCCTCGGTTTTGGATGTAAAGATGAACGATGGTAATAGCAAGAAATTTGGAGTTAGTGGTGGAATTGGCTTAATTGCATCGCGTCTGATGGTAGAAGGACCATTAATAAAAAAGGAGAAAGGTAGTTTTATGATCTCAGGGCGCAGAACCTATGCCGACATGTTTTTAAAACTATCGAAAGACTCGAGTTACAACCAAACATCACTCTACTTTTACGATTTTAACACCAAACTCAACTACGCCTTTAATGATAAGAATCGTCTATTCGTTTCGGGCTATTTTGGCAAGGATGTATTGGGCTTTGGAGATGATTTTGGCCTAAATTGGGGAAATGCCACAGCCACCGCTCGTTTTAACCACATCTTTAATCCACGACTTTTCTCAAATACTACCGCTATATTTAGCAATTACGAGTACCGATTCTTCATAAAATTCGGCGGAAATAATGCAACGGTGCTATCGCGCGTGCAAGATTACAACTTCAAACAAGATTTTCAATATTTCCCTAATTCAGAAAATAGTCTAAAATTCGGATACAACTCTATATTGCATAAAATAAAGCCTGGCGAAGTCTCTATTTCCAATAGCGAGAGTGATACCAACACCAAATTACTTGACAAAAGAGCTTGGGAAAACTCGCTATATGCCTCTCATGCATATAAACCCTTTGCGGCTCTGAATATCGAATACGGCTTAAGATTAAACTCATTTATGGTGCTCGGAGATGGTGCCATCTACACATACGATAATGAGGGGAAAGTAGCTGGTTCAACCTATTACGAGAAAAACGAAGTGGTTGAAAACTACTACACCTTAGAGCCACGCATAAACGTTGCCTACGTTCTATCGCCTACAACATCATTAAAAGCAGCTTACTCATACAATTCACAAAACATTCATGTTATCTCTAATTCTACGGCAGGCAACCCTACGGATGTCTATCTACCAAGTAGCAATAACGTTAAGCCTGAGCTTTGTAATCTATATACAGTGGGTTATTTCCGTAATTTTAATGAAGATAAATATGAGTTCTCTACAGAAGTTTACTACAAACAGTTATATAATCAGGTCGATTACCGTGATGGTGCCGATTTACAATTTAATGAATATTTAGAGGGCGAACTCCTATATGGTAAAGGTCGTGCATACGGTATTGAGTTCCTATTACGCAAAAATGCAGGTCGTTTTAATGGATGGATCTCCTACACCCTCTCACGTACCGAACGTAAGATAGATCAAGTCAATCAAAATCAATGGTACAATGCACGTCAAGATCGAACTCACGACCTCTCGGTAGTTGGTATTTTTACAATTAATCCCAAATGGAGCGTCTCTGCAACTTGGATTTACTATACCGGGAACGCCGTCACTTTCCCAAGCGGCAAATACGCCATTAATAATCAAGTGGTTAACTACTACACAGAACGCAATGGATACAGAATGCCGTCTTATCATCGTTTAGATCTATCTGCAACCCTTATCTCACGCAAAACAGCACGTTTTGAATCGAGTTGGAACTTCTCTATTTACAACTTGTATGGCAAAGAGAATGCTTATGTGATCACTTTTGAAACCGATGAAAACAATCCTTCAAAAACACAAGCTGTACAAACTACCCTCTTTAAATTTGTTCCTGCAGTAACATATAACTTCAAATTCTAAAGCCATGAAACTAATTTATAAATATATAATAGCACTAGCGATAATCTCCATTGCAACAACATCTTGTCAGAAAGTTATAGACATCGATTTGAATAGCTCCGATCCAAAACTTGTCATAGAGGGTTTTGTAAACGATGTGGATGACACAGCCATTGTGCGACTCAACTACAGTGTTAACTTTGATGAAGACAACATCTTTCCTCCTGCAGAGGGGGCTTTAGTAAAAATTGTTGATTCAGATGGCATAGAGACGACACTCTCTGAAACGGTTACCGTTGAGGGCACTCCCACAACCATAACAACAACACCTGGGTTATATTCGGCTCCGTTACTAGGAGAAGTTGGTAAAACATACACCCTCTATGTAACGGATAGAGGGGTAACTTATACCGCTACTTCGCATTTATCTGCTCCTATTCCACTTGACTCCATTTATGTAAGCTCCACTGGCGGCTTTAATCCGCCCGAGTTATCCTCCTATTTTATGTCTTGTGAATTCAAAGATCCTGCTGGGGAGCCAAATTACTATCGTTTCAAACAATTTGTTAATGGCGCTGAAAACAACTACATCTTTGCAGGAAACGATAATTTACAAGATGGACAAACCATAAAAGCGTCTCTTTTTGGTTCAGAAGATGGTTTTGAGAATGGGGACACTATAACAATCCAAATGCAGATGATCGATGAAGGAGCGTGTGATTATTTAATGTCGCTCTCTCAATTAACCCAAGATGGTGGTGGTTCGGCTGTACCAACCAATCCAAGGAGTAATATTAAAGGAGGAGCCTTAGGATACTTCTCGGCATACTCTCAAGTATCAGACACGCTTATTGTCGATTTAAGTATCGTGTCGGAATAAGATATCAGAAAAGTGAAATAGTAAAGAGATATACCTTATAAGTAATGTAAAAGAAATAATGTCGTATTTTATAATTGGCCTCACCCAAAGAGGCTGTCTAAAAAGTACCACACAAATAAAATTTTTTCTCGCAAAGGCGCTAAGTCGCAAAGATAATTTGTCAAACAAATTGGGTTCATTACATTGATTGTTAGATAATTGTATCTTAATAACTTTGCGACCTTGCGTCTTTGCGAGAAAATAAACCTTTTTGGACAGCCTCTTTGCCGCTACCTTAGAAAAAATATTTACGACAATTAAATATTCCAATTACTTATATCAATTGGGCTATCATTGAATTTATCTAAATCTAAGATCGGAAAAACAAATAAGAGATAAGAAAAGTCTGCCTCTATTCAGTGAAAATCACTCTTTTAAATTATATTAAAACTTAAGAATAAATAGTTTGGCAGGATTTCTGCAATGAAAAGATCATTAACACTAAAATAATTTATCATGAGAAAGAGACATCTAATTTTCACCCTTGTCACGTTTGTGTTTGCATTCATGTTTGTACGTTGTGTTGACGATACCGAGAATCCTCAAAGAGAGTCCATCTTACCCACCGCCTTTAACGTAGAAGTTCCAACATCTCTAGCCTCAACAAGTGGCCTCAAAGCAGGTGATTTATCTGTAAGCGGCAATGACTTATATGAAATGATGCGTGCATTTGTTTTTGTTGGGCACTCCTCCGCTGCCATTATTCATGAATTCATTGGCGTCATTGCTCTCTATCAAATTGATGAACCCATGGAGTTTAAATACATTAGCGGTGATGACGACAGAGCCAAAGAACTTATTGTTACAGCCAATGAAACATTCGAAAATATTAAATACGAATACAAGATGGTCGTTCGAGATATTCAAAACCCCCTCGATCCTGCAACTGGTTTAGAGATGTATTGGAATCGTACCCCCGAAAATGGGATAGCTATTATGCAGTTTTCTAATTTAAACCGAACAGATGCTGAAAATATTGATGCTCGAATTAGAATTGACTACAGCGAATCATCTTCAACTTACGATAAACAGATGATTGTCTCTATTGCTGGTTTAGATATTGATGGAGTAAATGACAACGTTGATAACTTAAAGATGTTCGTAGGTAAAAAAGGAGATCGATTAGATGTATATGGTAACGCAAATTTGCCAGATTATCAAATCATCGACAAGACACACCTAAACGGTTACAACTGGGCATTTGTGGCACATGTTGACGACTCTAAGAACATTTCTGTGGCTAAAGTAGCCCTTCCGCCAACCACTGTTTCAAACAACACAAATCTCTTCACGACCTATGCAATGAAAACGGTTTTGGAAAAAGAGATAAAAATTCAATATCCAGACTTTGCAGATGCTCAAATTTTAATCAATGATATTTTAGCTAATTCTGATGCGCCTGCCTACTTTAATGCCAATGGATTTATTAGTTGTGGCACGACTATTCCAAGTGGATTTACAACCGAATTCATCGATCTATCTTCCATGAATACTTATACCCCAGTTGCGATTAATGCACTACGTATTCCTTTCTCAGATGAAGATCCTATATATGTAAATCAATAACAACAAAGTCCTTAAACAAAAAAAGCTACTCAAATGAGTAGCTTTTTTTGTTAGTTTAAGATGAAGGTATTAAAGAACTTTAAGTTCTGCTAATACACTATTCATGCTACGAACTGCATCTGAACTCTTGTTAAATTCAGCTTGTTCTTCGCTATTTAATTTATAGTCAACTATTTTCTCCCATCCGTTACGTCCTAATACTACAGGAACACCCATACAGATATCTTTTTGGCCATATTCGCCCTCTAAAAGAACTGAACAAGGAATTACTTTCTTTTGGTCGCGTAAGATAGACTCAACAACAGCACTACAAGCAGCACCTGGAGCATACCAAGCAGAAGTTCCTAAAAGTTTAGTTAAAGTAGCACCACCAACCATTGTGTCAGCAGCCACTTTTTTCAATGTTTCAGCATCAAGAGTGGCAGAAACAGGAGTACCATTATAAGTAGCATAACGAGTTAATGGAATCATTGTAGTATCACCATGACCACCAATAACAGCACCATGAACATCAGAAGCAGGTACATTTAATGCTTGGCTCAAATACAATTTGAAACGAGCGCTATCAAGAGCACCACCCATACCAATGATTCTATTCTTAGGCAAACCAGTTGCTTTTAGAGTCAAATAGGTCATTGTATCCATTGGGTTACTAATAATAACAAAAATTGCGTTTGGTGAATACTTCAAAATATTCTCAGCAACACTCTTTACAATTCCTGCGTTTGTACCAATAAGATCTTCGCGAGTCATACCAGGTTTACGAGGAATACCAGAAGTGATTACAACAACATCTGAATTAGCCGTTTTGCTATAATCGTTAGTAACACCTGTTACACGTGTATCAAACTCACACAATGCAGCTGTTTGCATAATATCTAAAGCTTTGCCTTCAGCAAATCCTTCTTTAATATCAAGCAATACTAACTCGCTTGCCAACTCTTTCTTAGCCATAACATCAGCACATGTTGCGCCTACAGCTCCTGCTCCTACTACAGTAATTTTCATGTTTTTACCCTTTTATTATTGATTAATACCTAAAATACAAACTATTAACTTTAATTTTTAAAGCCACACAAAGATAAAAAAAGAGTGATTAAATAAAGAATTTATTCTGCATTAAATAGAGATCAAATTAATGTTTTAAAGCAGAAATGTAATACCACAGTGGGTTAATACTTCAATACTCTTTTCGTGATACTAACATCGTTGCAAATGATTTTTAGGAGTATCACCCCTCGAAGTTCCGCTGGAAGTAAGACCTGAATTTTGCTTGACGAGATATATTTTGGTTGAATATCATAACGCACACCATCAAGTGTAACCGCCTCAACATTTGAAATCAAATGGCCATCCTCTTTTATCTCAACAAAAAACTCTCCAGTGTTTGGATTTGGGAACACCTCAACAGCCAAGGCTTCCGCACCATTTTCATCCAAAGAATTGTCCAGTTGATCAGATATCACTAAATCTAACCACAACGAGGCGTTAACACCAGGATAAACAGTAGAGAAAGAGCTCCATGTCGTTCCATTGTATAGAAAAACGTTATTCGTTGATCTGGCAACCCCAAATTTATCGTGTGTCGAATAAAAAAGCGAGAGGGTATCTCCTGCAACAGGCGACATTAATTCATAAGCCACAAAGAGGTTATCCGTTGCAACATTTAACCGATTTGGAAGTGGAATAAACTTATCGTAGCGCTCGTTAAGGGTTGACAATGGAATATCGGCCATCTCCAGCAGCAAATTCTCAGGCGCAACCATGCCATCGTAGAAAGAGAGTTTTATCTTTCCCGAACCGCTAACACTTCGTTTAGATGTTGCTAAAAACAAGCCTTCCACATTCTTAGTAGCCAGATTTAAAAACTGTTGTGCAACCTTTTTAGATGCAGAGTTCAGATAGACGCCCACCTTGTATTTTTCAGGAGCTACGGTTTTAAAAATAGCCGAATCAGATGCGCTAACACTACTAATCCGTCGTGGCTTTTCATTTTTATAGAGCTCTCGCCCCATAAAGGGATATAATGTTGTCGATATATTCGAAGGATCTAACCATGCTTGCAGTTGTAAATTAGGTTCTGGAGTACCATTCCATATCTTCTCAAAACGAACAAAATAGTCGTCATACGAATATCCGCATGAAGCTGATCCTCCAGATAGTGTTCCAACCAATGTTCCATTATTATCAAATAAACCACATCCCGATGAGCCCGATTCGGTTGTACCACTACTCCACTCCTCCACACGCCAATGGTAATTGGGCAAAAACATACCTAGATACTCATACGTCGTTGCCTCTAAGATACTTTTAGTCCTACTTATCTTTTTTACATCACCACTTGGATGATGGATTGCATAAGCGGGAGATGGAGGCGAAACAGATCTATTCCAACCAGAGAGATAGGGCATAAAATAGGAGGCCGGTTTCTCAGTCGCTAGTTTAACTAAAGCGAAGTCGGTATTTGTAGCGCGAGCAACAACCGTTGACCCATAAGTTTGAAAATCTAAAGAACCCTTAATAGAGGACTCACCATGTGGCGACTCATAATTATAGTAAAACAGAGTTGTTGACGCATTTGCGGTTGTCTCAATACAATGACCCGCTGTTATAACATAAACAGATGTTTCATCGGCTGTATTTGCGAGCATGGTTCCGGAACACAACTCGGTACCACCTATAAGTAGTTTACATACCGAACGAACCTGAGGCATACTATTATAATTAGCATCATCCGTCACATCCACATTACAATCCCCAGCCATTCCAAAGCTATCTGTGACCTTAACACCTAATGATTTAAAGACATTAAGGAAGTCATGGTTTAATTGGGAGATTGACAAAATTGGTTTCACTGTTTCAGAAAGAGACTGTGTATATTCTAAACAAATAATATCCCCGGCAATAGGAGCAGTCATAAATAAGGAGTCATCTCTATTATTCAACTTCGTAAATGCACCTAAAATTGTTGATTTATCACTATTATAGACAAATAATTTTCCTGATGGAGGCATCACAAATTTATCAAACAAAAGACTTAATGAATATGCCCCTTTTGATTGAAATGCCAAGCGCCAAACCAAAGTAGTATCATCGACCATAGTCCAACTACCACTATTTTCAATTGTGTTGTAAAGAGGTAGAGGGTGTGCAAACTTGAGAGCTTCATTTTTAGATGGAGACACTGGTGCTGGCGCATAAACCGATTTCAACGCTCTATTATTTTGAGGCAACACCGACACCACTTCTATGGAGTCGAACTTTGCTTCATTGACACTAGAAAAGGGCAAACCACCTTTTGAAAGTTGACTTATCGCTGGAGAGAGTGATGAGCACAAGAACAGTAAAAGAAGGATGATCTTTATAAAACAATGCATACTTTTCTTTTTTTTAACCAATAACAAAAATCAATCCATACAATTAAGATTCAAAACTAATTAAAGCAATTAAATAATTTACAGAAAAGAAGGTTGAATAAATGAAAAGTTTTTACTAAATTTAATCTATTACAATGTCTGTTAACAATTCGTTGCGCCGGCATTCAATATTTTGACGAAAAACAATCCTTTTTTGACAAACTAACGAAACCCTTTGACAAACGGAGCGTATAAGCTCTAAAAAATCAACTAAGTTCAAAGTATTCTGCTTTGAATTAAGGGAGGAAGTTAAATCGTTTCATTCAGAATGTTTTGAATTCATGGCATTAGAACAATTTGATAATATTTCCTCTATGGAAGAGGCAGAAGATTATATCAGCCGGATAACGAGATTAGCCAATAGAAATAAGGAGCTCAGTTCACAACTCGAGCACCTTGTGAATCGCTACTCCTCGCTTCAAAAAAGGAACGACACATACATGGGTTTAGTCTCCGAACTTACCCCTGAGCTCGGAAGCGAGAAAGCTTTTAAAGCTTCGCAAAACAAGAGTTTCAGAGTAAAGATGTGTTCCATCCTTTATGTCGCTATTGATGGATTCAATAACGTCATTGAACGCCCTGATGCGCAAAAACTCATCGACGAGTTAGATGACATTCACCGTAACTTGGATGATATAGCCATTAAACACAAGATGTTTATGGTTAAAACCATTGGCGATAGCTACCTCTACGTGGCAGGCATTGAAGATCATAGCAGAACAAACCCAATCGATAGCATCTTGGCAGCAAACGAGATGCAGTATTACATCAACTCGTTATACAACCCTGAGATAGACGGCGACGAGAAGGTGTGGAAATTGAGAATTGGTATCCACACAGGTTCAGCAATGGCCGAAAAAACTGGCAAAAAAAACTCACCCTATAAGATTGCCGGAGAGGCCGTAAACATTGCTTCGCGTCTGGGAATGGTTTGTGAAGGGGGCCGAATCAATGTTTCGGTAATGACTTACGAGATGGCCAAAGAGTTCTTTGATTCGGAACCTTGGAGAGCTATGCCTATTAAGTATAAAGGTTTAATAGATATGTTTTACATCAACGGCATTACTCCCGAGCTTGGTGGTGATTCGCCGACTGAACCTTCGGAACTTTTCTATACAAAATACCGACTTATTCAGTTCATGGATATCCAAGAGGAGTTGCTTGATTATCTTGAGCAAAACTTACCTCTTAACCTCTACTATCACAATGTAAAACATACGATTGACGTGGTTACCGAGGTTGAGCTTATTGGGTTGGCCGAAGGACTTAGCGAAGAGGAGGTGATGCTATTAAAATTGGCGGCTCTATTCCACGACTCAGGGCACACTATTAACTACAAAGATCACGAGATGCATGGTGTGCACATTGCACATCGCGTACTTAAAAAATACAATTTCCGATCGGAACAGATAGCCACTATCGACCGATTGATTATGGCTACTAAGTTTCCGCCTTCGCCTACCGACACACTCGAGATGGTGATTTGCGATTCGGACTTAGATTATTTGGGAAGAAGCGACTTTATTCCAGTTTCAAACACTCTATATAAAGAGTTTCACGATCGTGATATGATTGGATCGTTTGTAGAGTGGAACAAACTACAACTTAAATTTATCCGTAGTCACCAATACTATACCTCCACAGCGATGAACCTTAGAGAGGTAAACAAACAGAGTCAGATAGATCGATTAGAGAAACTTATAAATGATGGAGTTGAAGAGTTTATAGAGTAGCACGCGAGGTTGGAAAGAGAAGAGAGCTATCTCCATAACTTAAAAATTTGTATCCATTTTGAATTGCATGAGCATAGAGTCTCATGCAATTTTTATATCCAATAAAAGCCGACACAAGCAATAAAAGAGTCGATTCTGGCTGATGAAAATTGGTTATCAACACATTAACCACTCTAAATCTATACCTGGGCTTAATCATAATAGAGGTTACTGCCGTGATAGACTCTAAATCATGGAGCTCCAAATAGTCGATTACGGCTCTTAAAGATTGCTCCTTTGTTATCTCACAATCTGAAAGATAGGGGTATTTTTGACCAATAGTCAAATGGTGCTCCTTTCGTATAAGCTTCACACCAAGCCAATAGATACTCTCAAGGGTACGCACCGAGGTAGTGCCAACAGCCACAATAGATCCCTTAAGCTCTAAAAGATTAGTAACAAGAGACTTCGTTACTACGAAATTCTCGCCATGCATCTCATGTAACTCAATATCCTCCACTTTGATAGGTTTAAAAGTTCCTGCACCTACATGAAGTGTCACATAATGTAGTTGATGATTCTGACTTACCAAGCGAGCTAGCATCTCATCGGTAAAATGGAGTCCCGCTGTTGGCGCGGCAACCGAACCTTTATGGTGCGAATAGACCGTTTGATAGCGTTCTAAATCAACGGCCTCGGTGCTTCTATTCAAATAGGGAGGTATAGGTAAAACACCCAAGGCATCTAATATCTCCGAGAAGGTAAATCGACTATCTTCCCAATAGAATCGAACCACTTGAGTAGAGTTTGAACGTTCAACCAGCAGTGCTGAGACCAGAATCTCGGTATCGCCAATAGTCACCTGTTTTGATAACACCTCCCCACTCTTCCATCTTTTCAGATTACCAACAAAACAGCTCCATTCCACCTCTTTGCGAGAGCTAAAAGCTTCGTTAATCTCGCTTGGCGATACCGGTTCAAGGCAAAATATCTCAATTTTGGATCCAGTGCTTCTATTAAAGAGCAATCTCGCATTAATGACTTTGGTATTGTTAAAGACCAATGAGGAGTTTTGTGGCAAATAATCGGCTAAACGCTCAAAGGTAGAATCAACTATCTCCTCGTTAAACACCAACAATCTCGATTTACCTCTCTCCTCTGGCGGATATTGAGCAATAGAGCTCTCGGGCAACTCGTATCGTAAATCAGAGAGGGTAAGGGCATTTATATCAGAACTCTTCATACATTATTTTTAGCACCGAGAAACATTCATCTTTATAGAGCCGCAAAAATAGTTAACTTCGCTGGCAGTTAAAATAGAAAAGAGATAAATATGGCAGTTCAGATAGGAGATAAA
>JAGPHP010000219.1 GCA_018055415.1 Breznakibacter sp.
TGTGGTTGTTGCTTGTGCCGAGTTACAACAGGTGGGCTATGCCGTGGCTAGTCAGGCGTCTGCTCAAAAACCTCTGACAGAGACTGATGTAATTGCAGGATTAAAGCAAGCTTTACGTATTGGAACCGATACCGCGGTTAAAAATTTGGCTATTACAAATGGGTATTATGGTGATGCCTTGGTTAAAATTACCATGCCTCCCGAAGCACAAACTATCATAGCAAATATCAATAAACTTCCGGGTGGTCAAAAGCTTGTGAGTGATTTGGAGTTACGCATTAATCGTAGTGCCGAAGATGCGGCCAAAGAGGCTGCTCCTATTTTTGCAAATGCGATAACCAGCATGTCAATTGCCGATGCTTGGGGTATTCTTCGCGGTGATGAGTCCGCAGCAACAGCTTACTTGCGAAAATCTACTTATGAGTCGCTTTTGGCATTATACAAACCCAAAATAAAGGGCTCAATTGATAAGCCTTTGGTGGCTGGTATCTCTACTGCGCAAAGTTGGAATACATTGACTTCAAAGTGGAACAGTGTTGCCAATTCGCCTGTCGGGGCGTTGTCGTCTCTTAAACCAGTTAACACTCAGCTTGATGACTATCTAACACGCAAAGCACTTGATGGTCTTTTCTTAAAGGTTGCCGAGGAGGAGAAATCGATTCGAAAAGACCCTCTGGCAAGAGTTACAGATCTGTTGAAGCGTGTTTTTTCATCTAAATAGATCAATTTCGCTTTTTGACCGCTTTTTGAAGCAACTTCTTTCTGTCTCTTTTTTTGCGAATAAATGTTAAAAAATATTAAGAATATTGTATTAATATATTAATTTTATAGCACTTACTTCTTTATCTATAAATCCACTATAGAAGATATTTATGTGTCGAGTGTTATTTTTACTTTTATCTCTCTCAATTTGCACGTCTCTATTCTCACAGGTTGGCCGTGATTATTTTAATTACGTTCAATATACTACTGAAGATGGACTGCCGCATAGCTTAATTTTTGAAGTAAAGCAAAGTAAAGATGGCTTTGTATGGGTGGCTACCAATAATGGATTGGGGCGCTTTGATGGTTATAATTTTAAGAATTTTAGACCTCAAAAAGGGGTTAAAAATAGCATTAGTGGTAAATCTGTAAGTAAGCTCTATATTGATTCTAAAAATAACCTTTGGCTTGGTATTCAGGGGATTGGTTTAAATAGAATGACTATTGAAAATGAACAGTTTATCAGTTTTAGTCCAGTTGGTGAAAATAAAATATCGGGTAATGATGTTTTTGGAATTTTTGAGGATAGAGACTCTACGCTTTGGATTGGCACGAACAACGGAATCGATTATTACGATAAATCCACACATTCGTTTGTAAATATCATGAGTGATATTCCCGCTGGGCAAAAGAGGATAACTGAAGTTAGAAACGATAGTAAAAATAGAATTTGGTTTATTGGATCAGGAAAATTTGGATGGATAACAAAAGAAGAGCGCAAAATTCATTCGCTAAAAGAGATTGTTGATATTCCAAACTTTAATGATGGCGACGTAAACTCATTCTTAATTAGTGATGAGGATAAATTGTGGATTGCTACACGCACGGTGGGTGTGATTTGCGTTGATTTGGCTACGCACAAAGTTGTTTACCAATCGGTGACGGATAAAAATTGTGGGGCGATCTATTTAGACAAAGGAGGTGATTTCTTTTATGTCTCCTTTTTTCCAATAAACCAGCTAAAGTCTGCTCCTAAAGGAGTTACCAATGAGTTTGATGTTCGTACGCTCTATCAATTCAACAAAAATTTAACCTATATTGGATTAAACTTTGGTGAAGATGTGAGTGGCGATATTTGGATCTCTTCCAACGAGGGACTACTTAGGGTAAAGTCCAATTTTTCGATAAGCAGAATTCAGAGTAAGAGCTTTGAAAATAGCGATTTATTAACCGAGAATGCCTATTGCAGGTATATGGACAATATGGGGAATTTGTGGTTAAGTGCCGAACGAAAGGGACTTATGATGATTGATACCTATCAAAAGCAGTTTAACCACTACAAACATCTCAAAAGTATTGATCCTGTTATTGGAGGTGATAATATCAGTATGGTTTTCGAGGATAGCCGTGGCAAAATATGGGTAGGATGTTATGGGGTAGGTTTATCGATTTACGACCCAATTACTCAAAAAAGTACTGTAATACCTTATGATGCTACAGATAATAACAAGATTTTATTTAATGGCACATCGGGTATTGTTGAAGATCATGAGGGTAATATTTGGATAGGTTTTTACGATGCCTCAATTGTGAAAGTTAATTACAAAACACTCAAGTTGGAGTATTTTTTAGATCGCGATTATAGAGATCCTAACTATTTTAGAGGTAATGTGGTTAGAAGTTTATTACTAGACAATAAGAGCAAGAATATTTGGATGGTTTCAAACTCCTGTGGAATCATAGAATTTGACACTAAAAATCATAGATTTATTTATCATTCTGAGCTTTACGAAAAGGAGTTTTCATCTTATAGCCATTTTCGATTTATCTGTCAAACAAGAGATGGAATGATATGGACAGGAACTCAAAATGGCGGTTTGGGTTTTTATAATCCAGATAATCATCAGTATAAGCATTATGTTAATAGTCCAAATAATCAAAATAGTATAAGTGGGAATACGGTCTATTACATCCACGAAGAGTCTGATTCAATTTTATGGGTTGCCACCGATAAAGGGTTAGACCGTTTTAATCGAATCAAAGAGCAGTTTGATACTCAAACGTTTGATTTAGAGGGATCTATATGTGCTATTTATCGCATCTATCCCGACAAAAGAGATAATCTCTGGTTAAGTGGCGATTGTGGGATCATAAAGTATAATCCAAAAACAGATCAATCCACTAAATACACCAAGCCCGATGGGTTACCTGCTACAGAGTTTAATACCACTGCTGGTTGCATGACTTGTAAAGGAGAGATGTTTTTTGGAACTGCTCGAGGATTAGTCTCCTTTTATCCTGATTCGATAAAAGCAAGTCCCTATCCATCTAAACCTATTCTTACAAATTTTAAAATTTTTAATAAGAGTGTTGCGCCTAATGATACACTTATGGGCAAGGTTATTTTAACACAAGATATTTCACTTGTAAAGAAGATAACTTTGCCATATAATTTTAACGATTTTACCATTGAGTTCTCGGCCATGCACTTTTCAGCACCCGATAAAAATCAGTTCTTTTATAAACTCACAGGTTTTAACGATCAGTGGATAAAGACCAATGCAAATCGTAGATGGGCTAACTATACAGGCTTGGTTCCGGGTAACTACACTTTCTTTCTCGAATCGACCAATAATGATGGTGTTATTTGCCATACTAAAGATATGGTGGAGCTACAAATTGAGATTTTACCTCCATTTTATGCTACTTGGTGGTTTAGAATACTGGTTGTTTTTGCTATTGCAGCGATCATTGTACTGATTTTTAAAATCCGTTTAAGTAATATTCGAAAGCAGAAGAGATTACTCGAAGAGATGGTTGAACAACGAACTATCGAACTCAATAATCAAAATAGCATGCTTGAGGAGCGCCAAGAGGAGATTACGGTGCAAAATGAGGAGTTAGAGCGCCATAGATCGCATTTGGAAGAGTTAGTTGATAAGCGAACAGTTGCCCTGCGTAAAGCACTTCTGAAAGCAGAAGAGACCGATCGTTTGAAATCAGCCTTCCTAGCCAATATGAGTCACGAAATTCGTA
>JAGPHP010000059.1 GCA_018055415.1 Breznakibacter sp.
CTTTTAGTCTGTCTCTTTTTGAAAGAATGCCTATAAATGAACTGTTTACAAAACAAGATTACAAAGAAAAGTTAATTAGCGATTGTAATCAATTGACAATCTTTGATTTATAACCGGACACTAGTGAATCCAGTACTAACTTTTAGATTTTGCTTTTGAACATTGGCTTTAGATATCTCAAACTTCTGCTTACCATCTACGAGCTGTAAATTGATGCATGATCCTTTAGCGCAAGCATTTGTGTCGTCTGTTACGACTAGTGTAGATGTGTTTTTAAATTTGTCAACCACTTTATCTATCTCTGCACTTTTATTCGTTGGGATATAAAAGATGTTACATTTAACAACCTCAGCAGGCGAATTAACCTTAATTACTTTAATAGGTTGACTTCCAACTGTTTTTGTTTGCCCAATAGAGAGAAGAGAGTTGTAAACTTCACTATTTCCTAATACAGCAATTACAAAATCGCCATTTTTATAGTCGCCACCCCACTCAATATGCTTTGTGAAGTTGAAGATAAAAAGAGCCTTGAACTTGTCTCCTTGTGCACTGCCTGGTCTTATAAAAAGGCACATGAAAAGAGCTAATAGAACTGTTTTACGCATGATGGTTTATTTTTAATAAATTGTTTCAATGCTAGATTGAACTTTTATCCTATCTGTGCAACTTTTGTGTTGTAGTTTTTACTGTTTTTTATGGCTCTTTTGATGAACGGTCGGTTTTTGCTGACGAATGTCATACGAAATAGCTTGTTGATATACTGTTTTGTAGTTATTAGATCTTGGGGTGTATATTTTAGCTTCTTTCAAACTAATTTTCATAATTTGTGTTATATTTACTTAACCCTAAGTTTCTATGAAATTATATCGAATTATAAATATAACAGACTATAGTTATGAGTGTATTGGTTAATAAAGATTCGCGCGTACTAGTTCAAGGATTTACAGGTAGTGAAGGAGCTTTTCATGCTCAGCAAATGATAGAGTATGGTACAACTGTAGTTGGCGGTGTTACTCCAGGAAAGGGTGGGGGAGAGCATTTAGGGTTACCGATCTTTAATACAGTTAAGGAGGCAAAACAAACTACTCGAGCCAATGTGTCGATAATATTTGTGCCCCCCGCTTATGCTGCTGATGCAATAATGGAGGCTATCGATGCTGACATGCCTGTTATTGTTGCTATTACAGAGGGGATTCCCACGGCTGATATGATTAAGGTGAAGAGCTATTTAGTTAATAGAAAGAGCATATTAATTGGCCCCAATTGTCCAGGATTAATGACCCCTGGCGAGGCAAAAGTTGGAATTATGCCTGCATTTATTCATAATCCAGGAACTATTGGTGTTGTATCTCGTTCGGGAACATTAACGTATGAAGCTGTTGATCAATTGACTAAAGTCGGTTTAGGTCAGAGTACATGTATCGGTATTGGCGGTGATCCAATTATTGGGACAACAACTCGCGATGCTGTTGAATTGCTTATGAATGATCCTAATACTGAAGGTATTATAATGATTGGTGAGATTGGTGGAAGTATGGAGACAGAAGCCGCAGAGTGGATTAAACTTCACGGAACAAAACCTGTTGTTGGTTTTATTGCAGGACAAACAGCTCCTAAAGGACGTAGAATGGGGCATGCTGGTGCCATTATTGGCGGAGCTGATGATACTGCGGAGGCCAAAATGAGAGTGATGCGCGCTTGTGGATTGCATGTCGTGGTCTCTCCTGCCGAACTTGGGGTTACGATGAAAAATGCACTAGGGCGATAGATCTTTATATTCAAGTGGGTGAATAATTCGAAAAAATGAATTATTCATTTCCCAAAAAATAATTTACCTTTGTGTGAATTTTCCCTACATATGGGAGTTCGCACAGAGGTTTTTTTTGTAATAAACTAAAATTTTTCTAATGAAATTACTTGAAGGAAAAACGGCTATTATTACTGGTGCTGCTCGTGGTATTGGTAAAGCAATTGCTCTTAAATTTGCTGCTCAAGGTTGTAATGTAGCATTTACTGATTTAGTGATCAACGAGGCGGCTCAGGCTACTGAAAAGGAGTTAGCAGCTTTTGGTGTTAAGGCAAAGGGATATGCGTCAAATGCTGCAAATTTTGCTGACACTCAAACCGTTGTTGAAGAGATTGTTAAAGATTTTGGTCGAGTTGATATATTGATTAACAATGCAGGTATCACAAAAGATACTTTATTAATGAGAATGACTGAAGAACAATGGGATGCGGTTATTAACGTAAACCTTAAATCGTGCTTTAACTTTACTAAAGCCGTTCAGGGAACGATGCTAAAGCAAAAGAGCGGCTCAATAATCAATATGAGTTCTGTTGTGGGTGTGAGTGGTAATGCTGGTCAGTCTAATTATTCTGCATCTAAAGCAGGTATGATTGGTTTTACTAAATCAATAGCAAAAGAGCTTGGTTCAAGAGGTGTAAGAAGTAATGCCATCGCTCCAGGATTTATAATTACGGAGATGACTCATGTGCTTTCTGATGATGTTAAAAAGCAGTGGGAAGCTCAAATTCCACTTCGCCGCGGTGGAAAGCCAGAGGATGTTGCAGATGTTTGTGTGTTCTTAGGCTCAGACCTATCTTCATACGTAACAGGACAGGTTATTCATGTTTGTGGTGGTATGAATATGTAATATTTAATTTATATATAAAAAAGAGGCATCCATATAATAAATGTGATGCCTCTTTTTTTATAATCTCGTTTTCTGGGGTATATATATATGTTTAATTGCAAATCTTACTCCTTGTACCAACTTGCATACATAATATAGTTGTTTGCAATCTTATCAATCATCTCTTTGCTTTGAACCGGCGAGATGTCTTTTATTTTCTTAGCAGGACTACCACCATATAAACTTCCTGGCTCTATAATGGTGTTAGAAAGCACCAACGAGTTTGCTGCAATAATTGAGTTTGATCCAATTACTGCTCCGTCTAATATTGTTGATCCAATGCCGATTAAAACGTCATCTTCGATTTTAGCGCCATGAATGCAAACATTATGACCAATCGATACATTGTTGCCAATTTCAATGGTTGATTTCTCATAAAGAGTGTGTAAAACACTACCATCTTGAATGTTTACTTTATTTCCTATGCGTATCGAGTTTACATCGCCTCTAATAACTGCCGAAAACCAAACGCTGCAATCATCTCCAATTACCACGTCTCCAATTATTGCGGCAGTTTCAGCAACATAAACATTATTTCCAATCTCTGGAGTGAATCCTCTAACTGATTTTATAATTCCCATGATTTCATCTTTTTTGCAAATTTATGAAAATGTAACCTCATTAATCCATTCTTACGATTTATTATTTCATGTGCAAATTTCTTACTAAAGAGTGGAATTGAATAAATGTGTATAAATATTCGTATTTTTTGCAAATCACTTTGTTTTTTGTGTTTAAAATATCACACTTTGTAAGAAAATAGTGAATTGACTGTCAATGTTTAACAACAATTTTGAAAATTCATCCTAATATTTGTAACTTGCAGCCAAAATAAATGAGCAACCTTAAAAATTATCTAAGATTCATTTAAGGGATATTTATACATAATATGCATAAATATTTAACCCAACATTCATCTGAATGATTTGATTTTTATTTTACCGTTTTATTATCACATGACGAAGAGTTCGAAAGTTATTGAGAAAGAGCAAGTTGTAGTCCGTTTTTCTGGAGATTCGGGTGATGGCATGCAATTAACCGGGATGTTATTTTCCAACACAAACGCCCTTTATGGCAACGACATCTCTACGTTCCCCGATTTCCCTTCTGAAATTAGGGCTCCACAAGGAACCATAGCAGGTGTTTCTGGATATCAAGTGCACTTTGGGAGCAGCGAAGTGCATACCCCTGGTGATCACGCTGATGTGCTTGTTGCAATGAATCCAGCAGCACTAAAAGCTAATGCTAAATGGGTTCTTCCTGGTGGTGTCATCATTGTGGATATTTGTAATTTCGATGAAAAAAACCTTCAAAAAGCTGGTTACAAAACTCTTGATGCTTTTGAAGAGGATAAACTTACTGATTATCATATTGTTAAAGCTCAAATCACTACGATGACGAAAGAGAGTCTTAGTGAGTCGGGTCTTGACAACAAGAGTATTTTGCGAAGTAAAAATATGTTTGCCCTCGGAATCGTTTATTGGTTATTCGATCGTCCGTTGGTGCATACACAAAAATATATCGAGTCTAAATTCAAAAAGAACAGACTCATTGCCGATGCCAACTTAAAGGTATTGCAAGATGGATATAATTATGGCCAGGTTATTCAGCTTGGAACTCCATCATACCATGTGCGACCAGCCGAAGAGATGCCGAAGGGATTTTATCGCAACATCAACGGTAATACGGCCACTGCTTGGGGCTTTTTGGCTGCATCTCAAAAGAGTAATCTGCCTATTTTTCTTGGTTCTTATCCTATTACTCCAGCAACTGATATTTTGCAAGAGTTGGCGGCTCGTAAAGATATGGGTGTTAAAGTGTTTCAAGCCGAGGACGAGATTGCTGGGATTTGTACCGCTATTGGCGCTAGTTTTGCAGGTCATTTAGCCTTAACGACTACTTCAGGACCAGGTTTGGCGCTTAAAGGCGAAGCTATTGGTTTGGCTGTAATGGCCGAACTTCCTCTTGTTATTGTTAATGTTCAGCGTGGTGGTCCATCAACCGGATTACCAACAAAAACGGAACAGAGCGACTTAATGCAAGCTCTTTACGGACGTAATGGTGAAAGTCCTTGCGTTGTTATGGCAGCAAGCACTCCTACAAACTGTTTTGATTATGCGTTCTATGCAGCTAAAATTGCCCTTGAGCACATGACTCCAGTTATACTTTTAACCGATGGCTTCTTGGCAAATGGTACGCAGCCGTGGTTAATTCCCGACATGAAGGATTATCCAACTATTGTCGCACCAATTGTTGGTGCCGATGAAAAGGATTGGAAACCTTACCGTCGTGATGCTGCTCGTTTCGCACGTACGTGGGCAATTCCGGGTACTCCAAATCTTCAGCACCGCATTGGTGGCCTTGAGAAGGACGCACTTTCTGGTGCCGTTTCGCACGATCCTAATAATCACCAAGTGATGACCGATACGCGTGAGGCAAAAGTTCAGAAAGTTGCTGATTTTATTCCTGATCTTGAAGTGTTGGGCGATATCAATGCAGATACTTTAATTGTTGGTTGGGGAGGCACTTTTGGTCATCTTTATACAACTTTAGATGCTCTTCGCACAGAAGGAAAGAAAGTTGCATTGGCACACTTTAACTATATCAAACCTCTACCTAAAAATAGCCACGAAGTTTTAAAGAGATATAAGAAAATAGTTGTTTGCGAGCTAAATGCAGGCCAGTTTGCAAACTACTTAAGAATGAATTACCCAGATATACCATTACTTCAATACAATAAAGTACAAGGAGCTCCTTTTACTGTGGTTGAACTTAAGAAGCATATCATTAATATATTGGAGGCATAAGATGATGGAGATTAAAACAAATCTTAATTTCAACGATTTTAAAAGTAACCAAAGCGTGCGTTGGTGTCCTGGTTGTGGCGATCATGCAGTGCTTAACTCGGTGCAAAAAGCTATGGCCGATCTTGGATACACAAAAGAGGAGGTCGCTGTTATTTCTGGTATTGGCTGTTCGTCGCGCTTCCCATATTATATGGATACTTATGGTTTTCACACCATTCACGGTAGAGCTTCGGCGGTTGCGTCTGGCGTAAAATCGGCTAATCCAAAACTTAAAGTGTGGCAAATTACTGGCGATGGCGATGCTTTAGCTATTGGTGGTAACCACTTTATACATCTTATTCGAAGAAATATTGATATCAACGTTATTCTTTTTAATAATCAGATTTACGGATTAACAAAGGGGCAATATTCGCCCACATCGGAGCGTGGTTTTGTCTCAAAATCATCACCACATGGAACTATTGAATTTCCTTTTAATCCGGGTGAGTTAACTTTGGGTTCTAGAGGCTTTTTCTTTGCGCGTACAGTAGATAAAGAATTGAAATTATCAGAAGCCATCTATAAAGAGGCAGCGCTGCATGTTGGAACTTCAGTTGTTGAAGTATTGCAAAACTGTGTCATCTTTAACGATAAAACCCATGAGGCCATTACCGATAAAGCCACAAAAGAAGATCGCACCATTGTATTAGAACATGGGAAGCCAATGATCTTTGGGAAAGAGAGAAACAAAGGTTTAATGCTCAATGGATTTAATATTAAAGTGGTTACGATTGGCGAAAATGGTGTTAAAGAGAGTGATCTCTTAGTGCACGATGCTCATTGCGAAGATAATTTACTTCACATAAAACTAACCTCCATGGCCTATCCTGAATACCCTGTTGCGTTAGGAGTTATTAGGTCTGTCAATGCACCAAATTACGATAGTGAAATGGAAAAACAGATCGAAGAGGTAAAGTCGGTCTCTAAAATTAAGAGTCTGGAAGAGCTACTTCATCATGGAGATGTTTGGGAGATAAAGTAATATCAAATGTCAGAAAACATCAGAAAATGCAGGATCTTTATTGATTCTGCATTTTCTATTTAAAGCCCTTAGAATCATCAATTAAATCGCAAAATAAATGCCCCAAACAATAAATAAAGTTTTTAGCACTATTTAACATCATTTTGTATATCTTTGGCGCACTTTAAGGATAAAAATATGATGTACAAAGTTTTCGAAAAGACAATCGAACTTGGTGATGGAAGGACCATCACTATTGAGACAGGCAAATTAGCTAAACAGGCTGATGGAGCTGTTGTTGTTAAAATGGGTAATACATTTCTTCTTGCGACGGTAGTTGCTGCAAAAGATGCAAAACCCGATGTTGATTTTATGCCGTTAACGGTAGAATACAAAGAGAAATACGCCGCTGTTGGTCGTTTTCCTGGTGGTTTTCAAAAACGCGAAGGTAGAGCTTCGGACTATGAGATCCTCGTATCTCGTCTTATTGACCGAGCGTTAAGACCTCTTTTCCCAGATGATTTTCATGCAGACACTTACGTTACGGTTCAATTAATCTCTGGCGATAAAGAAGAAATGCCAGATGCTCTTGCTGGTTTAGCTGCTTCAGCGTGTTTAGCCGTTTCTGATTTGCCATTTAATGGTCCAATTTCGGAAGTTCGTGTGGCACGCATCGATGGCAAATTAAAAATTAATCCAAACGCATCAGAACTTAAAAACGCAGACCTTGATATTATTTTGGCCGCTACAATGGACAATATTATGATGGTTGAAGGTGAGATGAGTGAAGTTTCAGAAGCAGACCTTCTTGACGCCATTAAATTTGCTCATGCTGCAATTAAAGTTCAATGTCAAGCGCAGTTGGATTTAATGGAAATGGTTGGTAAAACTCAAAAAAGAACTTATTGCCACGAAGTACATGATGAAGAGTTAAGAGAAAAAGTTTGGAAACAAACTTATGATAAAGCATATAAAGTAGCTCGTTCTGTTGAAAACTCAAAACATGAGCGTTCAGAAGCTTTCGAACAAGTTAAGGCCGATTTTATCGCTGAGAATTATGCCGAAGGAGATTCAATTCCAAAAGAACTTATTGGTAGATATTATCATGATGTTGAAAAAGAGGCTGTTCGTAGAATGATTCTAGATGAAGGAATTCGTCTTGATGGTCGTGATACTGAAACAATCCGTCCTATTTGGTCTGAAATAGACTACCTTCCTGGAGCTCATGGTTCAGCAATATTCACTAGAGGAGAAACACAGTCACTTACTACTGTTACATTAGGTACTAAACTTGATGAGAAAATGATTGATGATGTTCTTCTAAAAGGATACGATAAATTTTTATTACACTATAATTTCCCTCCTTTCTCTACTGGCGAAGCAAAAGCAGCGCGTGGCGTAGGTCGAAGAGAAATTGGACATGGAAACTTAGCTTTGCGTGCTCTTAAGCGTATGATTCCGAATGAATATCCTTACACAGTTCGTGTTGTTTCAGACATTCTTGAATCTAACGGATCATCTTCAATGGCTACCGTTTGTGCTGGTACTCTTGCATTAATGGATGCTGGTGTGAAAATCAAAAAGCCAGTGTCAGGTATTGCAATGGGATTGATTAGCGATAACAAATCTCCAAAATTTGCTGTTCTATCTGATATCTTAGGCGATGAAGATCACCTAGGCGATATGGACTTTAAAGTCACAGGTACCCGCGATGGCATTACGGCTACTCAAATGGATATTAAGGTTGATGGATTAAGCTATGAAGTTCTAGAAAAGGCGCTTGCACAAGCAAAACGCGGCAGAATGCATATTTTAGATAAGATTGCTGAAACCATTACAGAGCCTAGAGCCGATCTTAAACCTCATGCACCTCGAATTGTATCTATCAAAATTCCTAAAGAGATGATTGGTGCAGTAATAGGCCCTGGAGGTAAAATCATCCAAGATATCCAAGCTACGAGTGGTGCTGTTGTTACAATCACTGAAGATGGTGCATTTGGTATCGTTGATGTATCTGCTTCAAATGCAGAAGCAATTAATCGTGCAATGGATCGTATTAACGCAATTGTTGCAATCCCAGAAGTTGGTAAAATTTACAAAGGAAAAGTTAAGTCTATAGTTGCTTTTGGTGCTTTTGTTGAAATACTTCCTGGAAAAGATGGTTTGCTACATATTTCTGAGATTTCGCACAAGAGACTTGAAAAAGCTGATGAGGAACTGAAAGAGGGTCAAGAAGTTGAAGTGAAACTTATTGAGATTGATCCAAAAACTGGCAAACTTAAACTTTCTCGTAAAGTTTTATTAGAAAAACCAGAGGCAAAACAATAAAGTCTCAAAAGTTTCAACAATTAAATGGGGTATATTTAATTAGAGAATAATCAATAAAGTTTTGAAATGCCCTAAATGATTGTATTTAATGAAAATTAATTAATCAAAAACCTTTCAAAATACAAAAACTTTCATATTTTTGTAAACATTGAGAGAATAACACTATTATAGGAAACAAGTAAATAAGTTAAATTATGAGAAAATTAGGAATTCACATTATTGCTTCTCTTACCGTAATTGCATTCTTTGCAAGTTGTTCGGGTATAGACAAGATGAAAAAAAATGCGCCTACTGTATCTTATACAGTTAAGCCAACAGTATTGGAAACACATGCTGGCAATGTAGATGTTGCTATTGATGTTAAGTTTCCAGAGAAGTATTTCGATAAGAAAGTTCAAATCGAAGCTACTCCTGTGCTAGTTTATGAAGGTGGCGAAACGGCTTTCCCTTCTAAAAAGTATCAAGGTGAGTCTGTTCAGGGTAACGACAAAGCTATCTCTTACTTGAACGGAGGAACAGATTCTTACAAAGGTTCTGCACCTTACAATGACAAGATGAGAGTTGCTGACTTAGTAATTCGTATCAAAGGAACAAAAGGCGATAAGTCGCAAATGTTCGATGATATCAAGATTGCTCAAGGTGTTAATGCTACTTCTACTCTTATCAGAGACCAAGATGCAATGGCAGCTTATGCAAAAGACAATTTCCAAAGAATTATTCCTACTTCTAAAGAAGCTGAGATCTTATTCATGATTTCACAAGCGGCTGTTAGAGGAACAGAACTTAAAAAAGAGGAGATTGCTGCAATTAAAGCTTTTGTTGCTGAAGCTCAAGCTGCAGAGAATATCAATCTTAAAGGTGTAGCTGTTTCTGCTTACGCATCTCCTGATGGTAAAGTTGATTTCAACACAAAATTAGCTAGCAAGCGTGAAGGTTCAACTCAAGACTATTTGAAAAAAGAGTTCAAGAAAGACAAAGTAACTGAGGCAGAAGGTGAAGGTTTTTATGCACTTAAAAACACTCCTGAAGACTGGGATGGTTTTAAGGCTTTAATGGAAGCTTCTACAATTCAAGATAAAGAGTTGATCTTAAGAGTTCTTTCAATGTACACAGATCCTGAAGTACGTGAAAAAGAGATCAAAAATATGTCAGCTACTTACAAGACTATTGCAAAAGATATTCTTCCAAAATTACGTCGTTCTAAAATTGCCGTAAATGCTGAATTAGTTGGAAAATCAGATGAGCAAATTCTTGAGTTAGCTCAATCTAATCCTGCTGCTTTAAATGTAGAAGAGATTCTTTATGCAGGTTCATTAACTGCTGATGTTGCTAAAAAAGAGGCTATCTATAGCGCTGCTTACAGCCAATTTGCATCTGATTTCAGAACTGCAAACAACTATGCTGCTGCTTTAAGTAATCAAGGTAAATTAGATCAAGCTGCTCCAATTATTGCAAAAGCAAATGAATTAAAGGCAAATGAGCCAGTTGTTCAAAACAACCTTGGTGCTATTGCTCTTAAACAAGGTGACTACAAAAAAGCAGAAGAATTATTTGGTGCTGCTGCTGGTGTTGGAGCTGAGTTAGACAATAACTTAGGTATTATTGCTCTTCACAAAGCTGATTACGAAAATGCTGTTAAGTATTTTGGCGCATCAACAGAGTGTAATGCTGCACTTGCTAAAATTTTAGCTGGTAAAGCTGAAGCTGCTTTAGCTACATTAAATGCAAACACTGTTGAAACTGGTTTCAAATATTATTTGAAAGCTATCTGCGGTGTTCGTATGGCTGAAAACGATCAAATGTTCTCAAGCTTAACAAAAGCTGGTGAACTTGATGCTGCTTGGAAAGCTTATGCTAAAAAAGATATGGAATTTGTTAAGTTCTTTGAAGATGCTGCTTTCAAAGCTGCAATTCAATAAACCTAACTTTAAATTTTTAAAAGAGCCATCTGAAAAGATGGCTCTTTTTTTGTTTTTTCTATTCTAGTTTTTGCTATTCGATAACGAATTTGAAAATTAAATAGCTAAAGAAGCTTTGTCTTTCATTAAGGATGTTAAATAATGCAAAAAAATGACTATAATTGCAGTTGTAAATCCTTAAAAAGTTATTGATGATACAAAAGCTATTACGCACACTTTACATACCACTTTTTCTCTCTTTTTTTAATATTTTAATTTCGCAATCTGCATCACTCGGATCAAATGAGTCTGAGTTGAAATTCAGTCACTACACCTCTAGAATTGGTCTTTCACAGAATCATATTACCTCTATTTATCAAGATCAGACTGGATTTATGTGGATAGGTACCTTTAATGGACTTAATAGATTTGATGGTTACAAATTTAAATGCTACTATTCACAACCAGATAATCCCAAAACTCTCTCTCAGAATACTATAAATGTTATTTTTCAAGATTCCAAATTTAACTTTTGGGTTGGAACAGATAAAGGATTAAATAAGTACGACGAAAAGACTGAGACATTTACTCAATACTATCATCTAAATGATAGTGGGAAGGTGAGTATTGAAAACAATATTAGAACTATCTATGAAGATGCAAATGGTCTTTTTTGGATAGGGTTTTACGGCGGTGGAGTGAGGGTGTTTCATCCATCAACTGGCGTGTTTGAAGAGATCCCAGAGTTGCTTTCCCAACTTAATATTCTAGGATTAAGTAAAGTGAATTCCTTTTTAGCAGACTCTAAAGGTACCTATTGGATTGGAACAGAGCTTGGCAGTTTAATTGCTTATACTCCAACATCAAAAGCCATCAAGCAATATCTCCCTTCAAATACGAATCATAATACTGTTTCACACCGAATAATTTCGGCACTTATTGAAGATAAAAACGGTAATATTTGGATTGGAACTTGGGGTAATGGCTTAGATATGTTGGATAGAAAAACAAATACATTCAAACATTTTAGATACTCTAAAGGTGGATCAAATACTATTGCCAGTAATACGATAACCTCTTAGCTGCTCGATAAGAAAGGTGTTTTGTGGATGGGTACTTTTGATAATGGAGTAACCAGTTATGATTTAAAAACTGGCAATTTTGCAAGCTTTGCTAATAATCCATCAGACATAAATTCAATAAGTCACAATGTGGTTTGGCGTATTTATCAAGATAAATCAGGGGTCTTTGGGTTTGGCACGTTTGGCGGAGGACTCAATAAATACAATCCTGATGCTGCAAATTTTGAGTCATATAAAGTGGATGTTTCTAAAAATCATTGGCTTAATAATAATCAGGTTAATGCCCTACTAGAAACTTATGAAGGTGATCTTTATTTGGGAACTTATGGCGGTGGTATAAATAAATTTGACAGATCAAAGAGAGAATTTACTTATATACTCAATGACTCGAATTCATTGGGGTAAATTATTCGTGTCTTGTATGAGGATACTAAACGAAATATTTGGGTATCAACAGATCAAGGTGTTTTTAGATTTGATAAAGATTTTAAAAAGAGTCTCTTCTTTAAATACAATCTTAACTCTAAATCAATAGGTGATAAATCTGTTTATTCTATTCTAGAAGACGATAACGGAGATATTTGGTTTGGGATATGGAATGGTGGAATCAAAAT
>JAGPHP010000060.1 GCA_018055415.1 Breznakibacter sp.
TTATGTTACCTTGTATTCAGGGTTGCAGAGTCTATTTTTCTTTTCAAAAGCCTCTTTATCTCTGTTTCTTAGGTCGTCGTCCTAAACCTACTTCTGATACGTCTAAAGATAGTGGTTATACTGGCCCAGCTATTACCGATCCAACAGATCCTAACTTAGGTATTTTATGGGATATGGTTGAGTTGACTTACGATAAGTGGGGCTACTTTGCTAATACATCGCGTGTTGACTCGTACAACTATCCAATGGGAAAAATGAGTGTAGGTCAAGATCTGCAATGGAACTCTGCTGGAGAAGTTGTGAAAGATGCTAATGGAAATGCGATATTATTAAAGAGCGTTAAGAAAGTTGGTGAGAAAGTTACTCAAGATACAATTCTTAATCGTTGGAAAAGATACACTGCTTCAGGATCTGGCCGTGAGGAGTTTGCTACTTGTCTTTTACCTTGGAATCAAGCAATTGTTGCTCCATCAAAAACAAAACAATTTGCAGATGGTACTGTTGGAACTATGCCAAAAAGAGGGGTTAATGTTGATTATTTCCAAAATTATATTGATGCCGTATGGAATACCTATAAAACTAAGGATTTGGTTTTTGATTCTGGAGAGGCCGGAGTTTGGACTGGTCGTGTTGGTGCAGACAATAAATTTTCATTTGTATCAGATAAAGTTTGGGGTACTGGAAAAGGTTATATTAATCGTAAACCAACAACACAAGAGGTTTTAGAAGGTAAGGGTTGTTTGGATGAAGATATTCAAAATGTTGAGTGGTATGAAGGTACCCGTTTGGTGCATCAGCAATTAGATCGAGTTGTACAAGCTCAAATCTGTGCGGCTATTAACCGTCACGTTATTCCGGTAGATGGGGAAACGCTGCCTAAGCCGTTGTATAAAGTTCAAAAGAATGGAAAGGATGTTTGTGTATTCTCGGATTCTACTACTTATTATCAGGTTAAGCCATCAAACTATTATTCAGCTTTCTGGCATAAAATGGGTATTAACATGGAAGACAAAGCTTACGGATTCTGTTACGATGATGTATGGTCTTATGCTCCAAGTAGCTCCTCTTTTCTTCCAGACTCTGTTGTGGTTTATTTGAATGGTTGGGCTCCAATCATTGATTTAGAGGCTAAGATTAATCCACAAGAGCAACATTTTGCCGTAGCTGTGACAGAAGCAGATTTAAATGGTTCGTTTAGTACTGTAAGTCCTGAACGTGCTCAGTATTTGACCTATTCTTGGAGTGTGGAGTCGGCCCCTGGAGGTTCAAATCCTACTTTTGTTAATTCAACTGCTGCAATTACAAAAATTAATGGTTTAGCTGGAGGCGAAACACGTGTGAGATTGACCGTTAGCGATGGTGAGAAAACAGACTACGTAATTAGTTTGATTGATGTAAAAAATGGTGATCCTTGCACCACTTACCCAAGTGTAAGTGCTGGATCAGCTCAATCAATAGCACTTGCTAATGGCAACACAACTACCAATATCACACTAGTCGGAACCGCAAGTGATCCTGCCTCAATGATTGCAGGACGTGGACCAGTTGTTACAACTTGGTCAAAAACATCTGGCCCTGATTGTACAATTAGCTCGCCAAGTTCATTGCAAACAGCAGTTACTAATTTAAAAGCGGGAAAATATGTTTTCGAATTGAGTGCCTCACTGCTAAGTAATTGTGGTTCAATATTGGTATCTAAGTCATCAGTAAATATTGAGGTTGTAGATAATACGACATGTGTGATTACGACTTCTGGGACAGGTGGTAGTAGTTTTGGATGGAGTGTTACACTCACAGAAAATCCTGTTATAACTTTTGTGCCAGTAGCAAATGTTTCGAAGTCGCCTGTAGTTATCATCTATAAAATAAATGGTGTTGATAAAGGTGGGTATAGTAGTTTTGTGGATATGAAATATACTTTCCCTGCTAAAATTGGTGATAAGATAGAGTTTTATTACGTTTATTCGCTTGTGGCTGGTGGCGAAGCTAATAGTGCAGCTAATTGGCAAACTATTAATGTAGGAACTAAGCAGCCTCAATGTATCCCAACTGGACAGAATGTGGTAAATGCTCTGGAGTCGGATGTAGTTCTTTATCCAAATCCTACGAACACAAACTTATCAGTCGTAGTTCCTGAAGGTTTGGAGATCACAAGTGCTCAAATTCTTAATACTGCGGGTGTTGTGGTGAAGGACGAGATTAACGCTTCTCAATTACAGAATTTAAATGTTTCTGATTTAGGTAATGGAATATACATTATGGTACTCAAGGGAGATAGAACTATTGTAAAGAAATTCGTAAAAAAGTAATAGATCATAAGAGTAAAACACGTATTCAAAGCCATCGTTCTTTCATTGGAACGGTGGCTTTTTTTGATCTTAGTATAATGAATTATGTTTCCAAAATTGTTTAGTTTATTAATATTCGAGGTTAGGGACGTTTGTTTTATGTGCAAACGAGAACAAATATGTTTTCACATGAAATAATAGGAGCATTTAAATATTGTTTCTTTCGAAGGTAGCGGTATTATGGCTTTCTTAAGAAAAAGTAATGCCTCGCAATCTTCTTTTGCGAGGCATTACTTTCTCTTTGCATGACATCTTTAGTACAGCATCATTAATTAAAGAATGGCTTTATTCAGTATTTTAATTGACATTCTGTTAAAGCCATTTTACATTGCTCTAATTGTTAGATGTAAGATTCTATTAATTAAATACCTGTCCACCTGTTGTTGAGAACGATTCAATTAAGAGAGCACCTTTACCCAAGTTCAACTTCTTTTTCTTTGAAGTTCCTCTAGCTTGAATAAAACCATTTTCTGAAAGAAGTTTAAAGGTTACCTCTGTTGTTGGGTTCACGATACGCATCTTAATAGAACCTTCAGTAGATATAAATTTGGAATTTCCATTGAGGGTTATCTGTGCACCAGTCTGATCGCCAGCACCCGAGTCAGAATAGATCATCCCCTTAATATCGAATAGGCTAATGGTGCCCGAGAAACTCTTTAAATTTAAGTTACCAACAGCTTTGGATATCTTGATGAGTGCACTCGCGCTTTTTGCTGTAATATCGCCTGTAATGGTCTCTAAAGTTTGTTTTCCAGAGGTGCTCTCTGTTACAATGGTGCCTTGGTGTTGAATAATGGAGATATCGCCCGAGAGATTTGTTAAATTTAAAGGGCCCTCGGTATTATTCATGATGATTTTACCACTACTTGATGTTACTGTTAATGCCCCAACACATTTTTGTATTGTAATATCTCCACTCGTTGAGCGAAGGGCATAATCCCCTTTCGAATCAATTAATTTTATCTTTCCCGAGGTGGTTAATGCTGTTAGTTTCAAATCTGAAATACTATTGAGATCTACATAACCACTGCTGTTAATGATATCTACTGAGATTCCTCTAGGCACAGTTAGTTCAAGCTCGCCTGAGTGACTTACCCAATTGTTTGATGGATAGTTAATGGAAATTTCAAGCGTCCCTGCATTTAATTTGTGTGTAAGCGAAAAACCTGGCACTTTTTCATTAGCTGTTAACTTAGCTTTCAAACCTAAGCTTTTATTGGTGCTGTTTACAATTACCACTTGAGCAAACGAGCCATTCACTTTCAAGCTCGAAACAGATTCAAATAGCGTGTCAACCTTTTGAACAACAACCTGTTCTTGGATCGTCTGTTTTTGCGCAAACAGGGATATCGAGACTCCTAGAGCCACTACTACACTAAAAAATCGTATCACATTTTTCATCTTCATATATTTAAATTGATTGTAACGAATTTATATATTTTTCCTTAATAAGTATAATTTTTTATCAGTTTAAAAATTATTGAGTTTGAGGGTTGACATATTGCATTGCTCCATCATACTATCTTTTATATATACATAAACTATGTTAGTAATAAAAGATTGGGATGCCCTTGACCGCCCACGTGAAAAGATGATTGCCAAGGGGATTGATACATTATCAGACGCCGAACTGCTGGCGATTGTTATTGGAAGCGGAACGCGTGGTTGTTCGGCTGTTGAGCTTGCTCGTAAGATTCTAACGGATTGCGACAACGATTTGAATAAACTTTGTCAACTCACGGTAAGGGCTCTGCAAAGTGGCTATAAAGGTATTGGCGAAGCCAAAGCTATAAGCATTAAAGCCTCGCTAGAGTTGGCTCGGCGAAAAGCGATGGTTACAAAAATAGATAAATATCAAATTCTCTCAAGTCATGCTGCCTACAAGCTTATGGCACCTATTTTGGCCGATTTGCCGCACGAAGAGTTTTGGGTTATTTTGTTAAACAGAGCAAATAAAGTTATTAAAACAGAATGCATTAGTCAGGGCGGAATTACGGGTACTGTTACCGATATCCGATTAATTATGAAACAGGCCATTGAGGTGCTTTCAACGGGTATCATTCTTTGCCACAACCATCCTTCTGGAAACACCCGACCAAGTGAGCAAGATGTCCAAATAACCCACAGAATCCGCGATGCAGGACAAATATTTGAAATACCCGTTATCGATCATCTCATTGTGTGCGATAGTGGTTATTATAGTTTTATGGATGAAGGGGTTTTGAGTAAGGTGGTTTAGAGTCTTGATAAACAAAATTCCATTTCAATCGATTGTGATACTATTTTTTTATCCAAATAGCATATAATTTAAATCATGTTAAACAACACAGTTTTTTTATCCGACCCTTTGTTTTATTCAAAAAAAAAAATAGATTTGCACTCAAAATTGTATGCCTATGATGAAGCACTAGAAATGAATTTATTTATAGAGGCAAAAAAGCCCGTCCTCTAATGAAAGAAAACGGGCCCATTTATCAAATGTTTAACATGGAGCTGTAACTCCACAATGCAAAGTTATGAAAAAAAACATTATTTTATTTTTAATCACCACATTTACAATTGTCGCTTGTCAAAAAGAGAGCGAAGTATTACCAACTAATGATGGCGCTAGCTATTGGGTAGAAAATGGCATTTTAAATGTTAAAAATCAGGCTGTTTTAGACAGTTTGATTGCTGTAACCTCTGAAAAATCGGAAGAGGAGATGGTTGCTTGGAGCGATTCTGTAGGTTTTAAATCACTCGCAGCGGTTTATAAAGATGCTGAAAAGGAGAAAGATGCGTTGTCTTTTGATGAACTTAAGGCAAAATATGAAGGCAAGTTGGTTTTTAATAGTGCGGAGCCAAAGGAAAAGCAATTTACTTGTGCTATTGAGAATGTTAACTTGGTAGGATTTGCCAACGAGAATAAGTGTATAGTTATAAATGGATCACTACAAAATCTAAAAAGTTCTGAAAGTTTTAGCTTTAACCCAGAATTAAGTTTGAATCTTAAGGGTGGCATTGTGTCAAATTATGCTGCATCTTTTAATCCTAGTCACACAAGATGGTTTTTCGTTAGATTTGGAGGAGGAATATATCAACAACCTATTGGTCTTTTCAGATCGTTTGATGATCCAACCTTTGGTAGATGGTCGATAGTAAACGAAGTTCGTGCAGAGAAGAAGGTTTGGGGAAGATGGTATGGATATAAAACAGACTTCTACGGTAGATTTAATAATTTAAATTCAAGACAATTGAGTGTTTACAATGGAAATAATCCTGGTGTCCTTGAACATAGGATGCAACCTTATGGGTCTGACTTTACGATCTGGACTACTGGTGTAACGGAAGCCCAAGGTATAATTGTTCGAATTGATCCAAATGGAAATTATTCAATAATCAATAAATAGAATAATTACATAGAACATTTACATCCAATGAAAAATCTAAAATAGATATTTCATTGGATGTAAATGATCTACGTAATAATAATTAATATTATAAACATGAGAACATTTTTTTTTGTATTCTGCTTCACAATTTCTACGTTAGTCTTCACTCAACGCAACTCGGGTGTTAAATTTGGTTTGGGAATTAATACAATTTCTTCAAACAGAGAGGATATTCCAGAATTTGACCAGCATTTTGAGATTAATTCAGTTACATCGTTCCATGCAGGTTATTCTTGGAATCTTCCCATATCTCAAAAATGGAGTTTACAAATTGATGCACTTTACGACAGAAAGGGATGGGAATGTAAATTAACAGATGATCAATATTATTCAACAGATATTTATAATCCAATTACTGGTGAGATTCAAATTTACGTTCCATCTGATAACTATATCTATAGCTATTATAACTTACCTATAACTGGTACGTATTCGATAAATAATAAATTCTTTGTTGAAGCTGGTGGAGAATTATCAGGAACTTTTGAGATAACAGAATCTATTGATTATGGTGTTGTAATTGGCTGTGGATATGTAACAAAATATGCAGATGCATCATTACGATATATTTATGGTTTCAAAAATGTTAATACCGAAGATATGCCCTTTGAAGATAAACATAGAACAATCCAATTCTCATTAACAATTCCTGTTTTTAAACACGTAATGCGTAAATAGCACCTTTCTTTCAATGAAATTACTCTACACGCTCTTTCTCTTAACTTTAACAATCTCAGTTTTTGCCCAGCGAAATTCCGGTTTTAAAATTGGTTATAATATTGGTTGGGTATCCTCAACATTGGAGGATGTTTGCCCAAATTACAACAATATTTATGAGATGAATACGATAAATAAGCTCTATTTTGGTTATAGTTGGAATATTAAACTGACAGGAAGATATAGCATACAGACGGATCTTATTTATAATATTAAGGGGAGTGAAACCACACTTAAAGACTCGTATATAGCGACTCTACCTCCCGAATATAGTGGCTATATTTATATGGGTAATGATTATGGGATTGCATGCCTATCACTCCCAATAACACTAAATTATATGATTACGCCCAACTTATTTGGAGAGTTAGGGGGCGAGTTTTCATTAGCACCACTTAACGGTCCAGATGATAATTTTGATTTTGGAATTGCCGCAGGTATGGGGTACTGTACCAAATATGGTGATATTTCATTTCGTTACATACATGGATTAACGCCGCATGAACGGACGTATAGTAATTCTTCATATAATTATTATTCAAGTGATGGTGCTTCATATAGTTCTCCAATCACTGAATACTCTTTTAAATACCGAACATTTCAGAAATCACTGACCATTCCAGTTTTCAAATACATAAAAAAAGCAATGCATCGTGAGTAAATATCTCCTTCCGCTTTTTGTTTGCCTCATAATCTCAACGCTTGTAACCAGTTGCGTTACCGATTACAAAGGAGATTTTCCCGAAATTGTTTCTTTGCCAGTGCTTAATGCCATTATTTGTGATGATTCACTTTTAAGAGCCTCTCTTACATGGAGTATGCCTCCCAAAAGTGGTAGTAGTGCCGCTGTTGTTGCCAATGGTGAGATCGATCTTTATGCTAATGGAGCGTATAAGGCATCGTTACTTAACAACGGCAATGGTAACTATGACCTGCCAAATCATGTAGCTCTGCATAAAGATACACTCTATACGCTCAAAGCTTGGGGCAGTGGTTTTGATACGCTTGTTGGTTCTACTATAGTCCCTCAAAAGCCCAAAACAGAAATTTCAATGGAGAGAGCGTCTTACTCTGTAAATTATAAACTCACTATAACAGACACTATATCAACCTATTCGGCACTATGGATTTACGTTTGCATGGTTGATTCAAACGCCAATATTATTAACGACCGAGAGATGACTCTCTTTGGTGATGGGCGTTTGGCCGACGATTTTAACCGCTCTATTGATGCATCGGGGACGATGAGTGGTGGTTCTTTTATCTATGTGTATGAAAAATGTATTCGAATTGATAGACAGAGTTTGGTGAACGGTGTGGGCGAAATAAAGTTTACTGCAAGTACGCAAGGTGCCACTCGAGTCTTTATTTTAGCCGCATCACCTGAATATGATAAATATTGTAAAGGGGCATTTATGCAAGAGATCGAATCACTCAACTTAGAGCTTCCATTTACCTATAACAATGTGTTGGTTCCTTCGAATATCTCTAATGGAATTGGGGTGTTTGGTGGGTACTCTATAAAGTCTTATGATTTTGAGGATCCAAACCGCTTTCAAAACAATTAAGAATAGACAATATCACAAAATCTGAAAGATAAATATCTACAAATCATATTTCAAAATGCTTAATTTTAGGAGATTATCTACCATTATACTCTTACTAACAACACTTCAAATCTCTATTTCTGCTCAGTCAAATAGCCAGATTTTTGGTATTGTAACCGACTCTGTTTCGGGCGAAGTGGTTATTGGAGCCACGGTTTTGGAGCTCTCGTCGGGCAGAGTAACGGCAACCAATAATTACGGTTACTACTCTTTGGTAGTTAACTCAAACGTACCATCTTTACAAATATCCTCTATAGGCTACAATACCTTCAAAATGGAGGTCAACATATCTTCTAATAATCAAATCAACGTAAAGCTTTCTCCTCAAGCCGTGCTTCTTGATGAGGCTTCGGTAATGGGGCAAAATCACGGCCAGTCGTCGAGCGATGCATTAGGCAAGCTGTCACTTACCAAAGAGAAGATTGAGCGGATACCTGTATTTTTGGGCGAGCCCGATGCTATGAAAGCCCTGCAAACACTGCCTGGCGTTTCGGGTGCTAAAGAGGGGAGCTCTGAAATTGTGGTTCGAGGTGGCGGTACCGATCAAAACTTAACGCTGTTAGATGGCGCACCTGTGTACAACATGAACCACGCCTTAGGGCTACTCTCGCTCTTTAACACCGAAATTATTAAAGATGTTACACTTTATAAGGGTGGCGTTCCGGCACGTTTTGGCGGGCGCGCTTCGTCTGTGTTAGAAATTACGGGGCGCGAAGGTGATGCCCGAAAGTGGAAAGGTACTGCAGCCTTATCAACCATTGCCATTGGCGGAACCATTGAGGGGCCAATTGTAAAGGATAAACTCTCGCTTATTGTTTCGGCACGTCGGTCGTGGCCCGATTTAATCATTACCAATGGTCTTAAGTTGGTGGACGGAGAGTGGGGTTTTGGCGCACGCTTTTACGATATCAACTCAAAATTAAATTACCAAATAAACGATAAGCAACGCCTTTTTCTGAGTTTCTATTCGGGTAGCGATAAGGAGTTTATATTCTCACAAACCGAAGGTGCCAAAACTCAATACGATTTAGGATGGGGTAATCAAATAGGCTCGTTACGATGGAACTCCATTTGGGGTAATGGGATTTTTTCACAAACAACGGCCTACGTCTCCTCTTACTTCGATAACGAAAAAATGACAAGCCCAGACCGCGAGACAAAGCAACGATCTAACTTTGTAGATGGTGGTGTAACGTCGCAATTCTCCTTCATTCTAACTCAAAACCAAACCATGAAAGCGGGATTTGAAATGGGTAACAAATGGTTTAAACCCTATAGCTACACCGAAAGTGGCTCACTGTTAAACTACACAGTAGAAGCAAATCAGCAGAGTCAGATAAGTGGGGCTCTATTTGTGGAGCACGAAACCACCTTCAATAAATTAACGCTTAATATTGGCTTACGTTACGATTACACACAGGCTGCCGAGGATGATTTTAGCTCTCTTCAACCTCGCCTGAGTGCCAAATATCGAGTTGACTCAAAGCTCACCCTCAAAGGGGGCGTGATGCAAAGCAGTCAAGCACTCCATGCAATGCGCAAAAGCACCAACGGCACGCCCATCTACACTTGGATTCCATCTACCAACAATATTCCACCTATGTCGGTTTGGCAATATTCGATGGGTGCGCATTATTGCTTCAACAGCCATTTGTCGTTTGATGTTGAGGGGTATTATAAGGATATTTCTAATACCGTGGCAGGCTATGAAGTGCCTGCTAGCGATTTTGCCGAGGTAAATTACGATAAACTTTTGCATGTTGGTACAGGTAAAGCCTTTGGTGTAGAGACACTTATAGAGGGTACTTATGGAAGATCGAACTTTACATCCGCCTACACTTTAGCTAAAGCCGATAACACCTTCAGCGCTTATAATCAGGGAAAATCGATTCCATCCGATTTTGATGTACGCCAAAATTGGGTTAACTCCTACACTTACAACATCTTAACATCGGCAAAAAAAGTTAGAAATTTCTCGGCTATCTTTTCGCTAAATTCAGGTTATCCCCTAACGCTGGCCGCTCAAGAGGCGCAAAATGCACCGTTGCCATTGCATCACTTCTATTTCAATAATTATCAATACATTAACTATCCAAATAACGCACGAATGCCGCTTTATCACAGGCTAGATGTGAACTATCAAACCACGCATAAGTTTAAACGAGGTTATAGAACGTGGACGTTTGGAATCTTAAATCTATACAATAAACAAAACACCTATTTGGTGGTAAGAGATGATGAAAACCAATACAAACAGGTTACAGCCTTTCCGATATTACCCTATATCTCTTATAAAACTGAGTTTTAGTGAATCTATCCGTTTTTCTATCTTAATTATATCATATCCATTCTCCTTTTTGTAGCTTTGTGCTAATCTTAATAACATTTGTACCATGACACAATTTCCTCTCAACGATCACGAATATATTGAGCTAAATAAGCTACTTAAAATTTTAAGGTGGGTTAACTCTGGCGGCGATGCAAATATGCTTATTGTAGATGGGCTGGTGCGTGTGAATGGCGAAGTAGAAATACAAAAGCGTAAAAAACTTCGTAAAGGCGATATTGTTGAGTTTAACAAGCAGAGTGCGGTGATATCTTAATTAACGTGAGTTGGACGTAAGGAATTGATTTTGTATTTTTAGTTAATTCATTCTTCAATACTAAAAAGAGTAGGGGAGATATTCATTTCCGAATCATCTCCCCTTCACTATACTTTTTGATCTTAATTGGCCGAATCTCTACCCGAATCTTGAATTAATTTTCTGATTTTTGAGTTAAACTCATTGGCTTTTAGGAGCTCTTCAACGGTTAAATGCATTCTATATCGCCAATAATGTTTTGGATTGGCAGGTACATTTATTTGCTCTTCTTGAGGGTTGTCACGCCTTATTCCTCCATCAATTGCTAGTAAATCTTGCAAAGGAAAAATCGAGAGCATACTAGGAGAATTAAGATGGTGCACTAGTATTCGTTCCGCTATCCATGGCTCGCAATAATATGGTGCCTCTCCCCACTCAAGTAGTATGTTGTTAAAGAAGTTTTGAGCTAGTGCTCGATTATCTTCCCACCACCCTCTATTTGTGGACATATCATGAGTTGAGGTAGTACAAACCGAAAGATATGGGTAGTGATACGTATTGCCAAACTGAACTTTTGAATCCTTTGGCATACGTTGTATCTCGAGCGACAAAATTTGCATATTATGCATTACCGCTGGGACGCAGTCGGGTATCATGCCCAAATCTTCAGCACAACATAGCATGTTGGTCGAATTTACAAGGGCAGGTAATTTATGCATGGCTTGCTCTCCCCAAAAGTGATTATGTCTGTGGTAGAAGAAATCTACATATAGATGATCGTATTTCCATCTATCGTATTCGCTCATGTTGCGATATGAATAGGTAAAATGAGCAGCAATTCGAGGGTGGAAACGACCATGATGTTGAGGGTCTTCTACAAACAACACTTCATTTATTAGGCCGTAAAGTCCATCTCTAATCCAAATATCCTTATCACTTGTTTTTCCTTCAAAGTGCTTCTCAATTTTAAGCTGTGTGTCAAATTCAGGTTTTAGATGATAAACCTCCCATACATTGCTTGATAGGAAGTGTTCAATGACTTCATCTACATAGACACCAAAGATCTCGATGAGCATATAGTGGCGAATAAATGGACGAGCATGACGTTCGTAATTGAAATGGAATCCTCTCAACTCTAAATCATGATGCGAAAATGGTAGTGCTGGGTTAAAATGTCCCAATAATCCTTGAACAGAATCTTTTGGTATCTCCCAAATGCGGAAGAAGCCTAAGATATGATCGATTCTATAGGCATTAAAATAAGAGGACATTTTTGCAAAACGTTTGCGCCACCATAAGTAGCCATCTTTTGCCATCTCTTCCCAATTATAGGTTGGAAAACCCCAGTTTTGTCCAGTTGCCGAGAAATCATCTGGTGGCGCTCCCGCTTGAGCGTTCATGTTAAAAAGATGTGGTTCGGCCCACGCTTCAACGCTATTTGGTGAGATGCCGATAGGAATATCCCCTTTGAAGGCAATTTTCTTCTCATCGGCATACACCTTACTCTCTTTCAGTTGCTTATCTAAGTGGTATTGGATGAAATAGTGAATTGCTATTTTATCGTAATGAGCACTTTTGGGGTCAACTAGTTTTGCTATTTCGGAGGCTTTATAGACGGAGAATTTTTTCCAGTTTCCAAATATGGGTGTTTTATTCTCGTCTCTCAGGTAGCAAAAGGCTGCATAGTTAATTAACCACTCTTTGTTCTCTTCAAAAAAG
>JAGPHP010000220.1 GCA_018055415.1 Breznakibacter sp.
GCAGCGTAAGTAGTCAATACGTATCAGCGCTCATGATGATAGCTCCAAAATTGGAAGAAGGACTCACCATAGAACTCACCAACAATATCAGTTCGGAGCCATACATTCGCATGACACAACAGATAATAGCTGCTTTTGGTGTAAAATCGGAGTTCTGTAATCAAACTATCGACATTCGTCCGCAATCCTATAAAGGTATTCCATTTCACATAGAATCCGATTGGTCGGCCGCTTCGTATTGGTATGAATTACTCGCCATACATGGTGCAGGCAAATTGCAATTACCCGGTTTAAAAAAAGAGAGTGCTCAAGGCGATTCGAAACTCATGGAATTATTCCAGATGTTTGGCATAAAAACCACTTTTACCGATGAAATGGCTGAAATTGAAATTTCGCCCAACAAGCCTGAGCGTCTAGAATATGATTTCAGTAACGAGCCCGATATTGTTCAAACACTGGCAGTAACTTGTTGCATGACGCAAACACGGTTCCATTTCAAAGGCTTGTCGAGCTTGAAAATAAAAGAAACAAATCGTGTGGCGGCGTTAATAAATGAACTAGCCAAATGCGGTTTTGAATTAATAGAACCAGCGGAAAATGAATTGGCGTGGAACGGTGTTTCAAAGAAACCTCTTGACGATATTATCATTTCCACTTACGACGATCATCGCATGGCGATGGCATTTGCACCAATGGCGCTAAAAATGCCAATTACCATAGAACATCCTGAAGTGGTGAGCAAATCCTATCCCGACTTTTGGAAGGAATTATTACGTTTTAACAACATACAAAATTTTGCATAATGACATTACAAGAAAAACAAGCAGAAATTATCGATGAATTCAGCCCTTTTGACGACTGGATGGATCGTTATCAATATTTAGTAGAATTGGGCAATGGACTAGGAACCTTACCCGAATCGGACAAAACAGAACAAAATATTATTCAGGGCTGCCAAAGTAAAGTGTGGCTAACTGCCGACTATAAAGATGGCTTGATCTATTATCATGGCGAAAGTGATGCCGTGATTGTAAAAGGCATTGTGTCACTTTTAGTTAAAGTGCTTTCAGGCTGCACGCCCGACGAAATCATCAATTCAGATTTACATTTTATCGATCAAATCGGCTTAAAAGAGCATTTATCGCCCACCCGCTCCAATGGTTTACTCGCCATGGTAAAACAGATGAAACTCTATGCGCTAGCTTATAAAACAAAATACGCTAACTCGTAGTAAAATAACTGAGATATACGAAAATAATGTTAGCATACACTGATGTTACCGGCAATTTTAGAATAGACAACAATTATATGAAAATATTCATCTCACATTCTTCAAGAAACAAATTTTACGGTGAAAAACTAGTTGACCTATTAAGAAGTGTTGGCATTAAAGAGAATGAAATCATCTTTACAAGCAATACTGCTTACGGAATTCCAGTCGGACAAAATATTTTTCACTGGTTAAAATCTCAAATTACAGAAAAACCTTTTGTGATTTATCTGTTATCTGAGGAGTATTATCAAAGTATAGCTTGCCTAAATGAAATGGGTGCTGCTTGGATAATTGACAATAAACATGCTGCTGTTTTTACCCCTAACTTTAATTTATCAAGTAAGGAATTTCAAAGTGGAGCATTAGACCCAAAAGAAATTGGATTTTATATAAACGATGAAGAAAGAGTTCTATCTTTTTTACAACAGCTCTCCGAAGACTTTGAAATATCAAAAAGTCACGTAATTATTTCTCAAAGTATTAAAAAGTTCATCACTGAAATAAAAGATGACTATAATGTAGAGATCACCAGACCTGCTTTTATAGAAACAGTTAAAGTTCAGGAAGAACCAACAATTCAGAAAGAAATAATTAAATCCGAACCTACGAAACTAATAGCTACAAATCAAATGGATTTATTCTCCAAGTTTGTAAGTTTGATTATTTCAGAAAAGTTGAAAGATGAAGAACTTATACTACTTCATTACATAATAGAGACTGGTAGATTTAAATTAATGACTGGTTGGCAAGAACAAAGCGAAATTAATAACATTCGGGAGTGGGAATTAATTAATGAAATCGATAGTAAACTATCAAGAAACTATGCGTCTATCTTGAAAAGATTTGAGTTAAGAGGATTTGCGGAAGTCTCTGCTTTTACAAGCTCTAACAATCCAAAAGAGTTAAAAATCAAAGAGGAAATAAGTAATCATTTACTTGATTTGCCAGATGATGTATTAAATGTAATAATGTATAGCGTCAAAAAAAGTCAGAATGAATTTACAGTTAAAACAAATAAAACAGCTGACGACTTACCATTTTAAAATAAAAACTGATATTAACACAAGCCTATGCGACTTTGGCAACTTATGTGCAGGTGATAAAAAAGAAGGTTCAAACAGCTGTTTGAACCTTCTTTTTTTATATTAATTCGTTTCTTACTATTTTATACCCAATGCATTCAAGAGTTTATCACGAAAATCAATGTTTTCCATCCAACCGTTAAATTGCTCAGAACCAGGACCAAAGGCAAATACAGGAACCGGCACGCCACTGTGATAAAAACTATTGAATTTTCCATCCACTTTACCCGTTTCAAAATTACCATCTAAAATGGAAAAAGCACCAGTTTCATGGTCGGCCGTAATCACCACCAAGGTATTACCGTCTTTGGCGGCAAATTCAAGCGCTTTGCCAATAGCTTTGTCGAAATCAACCATTTCGTTAATCAACTCATTGGTATTGTTGTTATGGCCTTGATAATCGATTTGTGAACCTTCTACCATGAGGAAGAAACCAGCCGTGTCTTTCGACAAAATAGAAATCGCCTTTTCTACGGAATTAGGCAGCATATCGCCACGTTTACTAACTACAGGCATATCCTTGTCATTCAAAAGTGCTAACACTTTACCTTGTTCTATTTTATCCAAGGCCTTTTCGGAATGAACTACTTGATAGTTTTTAGCTTCAAATTGTGTTTTCAGATTTTGCTTGTCCGATCGCTTTTCGAAATCATCACGACCGCCACCAATCACCACATCAACATCAGATTTTAATAAATCCAAAGCAATTTCCTCACTCATTTTTCGCGATATTTGATGCGCATAGAATGAGGCTGGCGTTGCATGCGTAACTGCCACGGTAACAACAATGCCAGTAGATAACCCTTTTTGTTCAGCAAAATAGAGCGACGACCACAATTTAGTGACGCTATCTGGCGCCAAACCTATCATATTATTTTTGGTTTTGGAACCTGTAGCCAAAGCCGTTCCGCCAGCAGCCGAATCGGTAATATATTTATTGGCGGAATAGGTTTTACTAAAGCCCGAAGCGGTGCATTTTTCAAGATTCAGATGACCGCCACTAGCTGTCATGGCAGCATAAACCTGATTGATGCCCATGCCATCGCCAATCATAAAAATCACATTTTTAGCTTTTGGTTGCGCCCATACGTTTACTTGAAATAAGCAAATACAAGTGGCTATAATAAGACCAGATTTGATATTCATAACAACTAATTTTATGGAATTAAAACTGCTTGATCAACGGCTTCATTTTGATTTAGTTCGTGACGAATAGCCACCAACTCTTTACGAATAGCAATTAACTTTTCTTGGATTTTTTGTTTTTTTACAACGCTGTCTTTATTCAGCTTTAGGCGTTCTTTAGCACCTGCAATGGTGAGTTTTTGAACACGTAACAAATAGTGAATTTGTTTGATTACTTCTATATCAT
>JAGPHP010000221.1 GCA_018055415.1 Breznakibacter sp.
CATTTATCCCGCCCGATGCCTCTTGATCCAGAGATGCTTGATTTATCGCATATTTTTGCAGGGATATTTTCAATACTCTGCTACAAGCAGCTTCGGATGAATCATGGACTGATACATCACAGCCCGCTCAATCAGGGATCGAAAATGGCCTCGGGCAGCCGCAAGTCCGTGCGGTAGCCATGGGTTTTGCAACCAACGTCCAGCGGTTGCAGCGCGCCCTCCCCCGAAAGAGAGCCCAAGAGCCGAGTGGGCTGGCGTTTGGATATAAAGGAAAAAGGCCGCCTAGCAGCAGGTCGCAGGGGCAATCAGTCGGCAACGGATTGAATTTAAACGAGACGTTGCATGATTAGTAATTTACTAAGCGGAATGGTTTCCTAGACAATATGGAAATTTGCCACTTAATAAGCTGTTAGAGGGCAACATGCTCAATTACACCGTGGCACCTGGGTTTTACGCATTACAATTTTCGAAAATAGAGTATTCAAATTGACAACTTTAGTTATCGTCGGCAATGGCTTCGACATACAAAACGGACTACCAACAAGTTATTGGCATTTTTATAATAAATATAGTTCTCAACTCGATGGGCACTTTGTATATTTTCCTGAGTTTTTTGATGATCAAGAATGGTCAAATTTCGAAGAAAATTTAGGTCGTTTTGACGAAGATAGCTTTCGAGAAAATGAAGCATGGGAACCAAGTATGGATGACATGATAGAGTCATCTAAATATGTTAACGGCTATAATGACGAAATTTCTCAGAAAGTAGGTGAGTTAGTTGATGATATAGAAAGCGCATTTACAACTTGGATTAGAGGAATTGATGTAAAAATAGCCAACAAATTTATGGACTTCCCGAAGGGGTGTAAGTTTATAAACTTTAATTATACATCAACCCTTCAAAAGGTTTACTCGGTACCTGAAGATGATGTTCTCCATATTCATGGCGAAGCTCAATCGAATGTGATATTCGGACATGGACTAGGAAATGGCAGCCAGGCCTCATCTATGGCTCAAAATGATGATGATCCTTGGTTTGAAGAATCATATCAAACTCTTGCGTCTGTTACTGATAAATTTCATAAGCCAGTAAATGATATCGTTAACGAGCATCGATACCAGTTAGAGGGTTATGGCGATGTTACAAAAATCGTTGTACTTTGTCATTCTATAAATAATATTGATGTTCCATATTTTCAGTGTATTTTGCAGTCTTATCCAGACGCTGTATGGAGAAATTGGAACCATAAAAGTGAAGAAAATGATGGGGTTTCAGATACACATAATAAACTATTGAGTATTGGGGTTCCCTGTGAAAAACTTTACTCACTATCATCCAAAAAGCTAAGTAGGGCATATCCAATTACCTTAACCTGAACGTCAGCCCTCTAACAAACAATTTAAGAGTGATTCACCACGCTTGGCATTTTTGGTTAGGATTTAGTTCAGTGTTTACGGCGTTCAAATTGAGTTGTGTGGTCGCGTGGTTTACACCATAACTGGGCGTTAAGCATCTGTGAATAGTGAAGGAGTCAACTTTGTCAAACCCACCGCGATCACATTATTCTCCAAAATTTGCCAACAAAGCGTGGGCCGAAAATGGCGGCTATATATCTTATTTCAGTTGTTCATATAGTGGTGAAGTTAAGAAATCCCCTAAAGGCTGGAAGCAATGGGGTATAAAGCGCGGCCTTTACTCTTGGGCAGTTGAAAATTCATTGGCTCAAAATTTGGAGACATTAGCTGCTCCGATCTATGAGAAAATAATTAGTTACAAAGAACTATCCGCTGACGAGCGTCTTATCTGGTCTCAGTTCATGCTGTCGCAATTGGTTCGCACGCCAACCTATATGAAATATGAAAATAAAGCTCGTGAGCTTTTTGGTATAGCTGAAGAGCCAAAGCATAGTCGCGTGGGCTGCAAAGATTGTTGGGATCTGAATTTTGTAGCCAATAGAGATTGGTGCCTACTTTTGGCTCATGAGGATGACTTTTTTGTAAGAAGCGACAATCCTATATTACAAACTGGCTTCATTGAGTTACCGAATACCTGTTTATTCTATCCACTTACTCCTAAACTCTGTTTCGTCGCATGCTCAATGTCGAGTGGGTGGAATGCATTCACAAATAAGCCTAATGAAACGTGCGGCTACCAGCTAGCCAAGGGCGGTGCTCACTTATTTAATTTCCACTTAGCAAAATCGGCAGGAGAAACACTAATTATCTCTCCGAAAGATGACGGAGTTATTGCCGAGAAAATGTATGGTAACATTTTTGGTATTTACCCACAGCCTCCATTCTCTCTTCATGTGCTAGATGATAATGACCATGAAAACGCTTTTGAAAGTATCCGGAAAATTATGAGCCACACAGATGGCTTCGAATATCCAAATTGGCAATTAAATGAAATTGAGCCTTTCTATCAGAGTAACCACAGCGCGGGCGCTTCTTAATAAAGCGTTAAAAACCTACCACATTAGAGACTCATAAAAGTTATGCGAATAAAAGTCGCCACTTTTCAACCCTTGTTGAAAATGTCAATAATTTTACTATTCACCTCTAAGTTTGTATTGGCAGACAATTTAAGTGACGAAATTCGACTTACTGGCATCTGGGCTGGTACGATTGGTTCTTCCAAAATTACTGCTTGCTTCAAAAATGAGCGTTCAGGGTTTTATTACTACAATCGCTACGCTTATCCTATAGCAATAGAAGGATTAAAAAACAACATTACCACCTTCCATGAAACAAATGGCGATTGGGTTATTGACTTAAACAGCCATAACAAATTATCGGGCTCATGGATTCGCACCAAAGACAAAAAAATAATTAAAATTGATTTACGCAAAATTAAATCGCAAAACAATGGCGATCAAAATTGCTCTGATCTGCTTTTTGTTGATCGCATATTAAAAAACATCACTAAAACAACCAAAAAGATAAAAATCACAGATCATATCAATGCACAATATATTACAGCATCGCTCCCGTCGAATGAAAACTTTAGTGTGAGAGTGTTGGAACTAACAGGGGACTCTCCTGTTGCAAATAACATTAACTCCATATTAAACCCTGAACAGAACCTTAGCTTCAATATAGAATCAATGCGAGAGTGCGTTGCCTTCAGCTTGTTAAATGGCGATGCCAGTGCTGTATATAACGATAGTCACACCATTGCAGGAAATTATTTAAAAGTCCATTCTAATTCAGACTTTAATTACTGTAATACAAACTATCGTATAGCCCATGGAGAAAGTATCCACACGTTAAACCTGAAAACAGGGAAAAGTGAGAACTTAATTTCTTGGTTTAAAGATAGTAAGGTTTATGATGGAACCCCTGTGAAGCTATCAGAGGAATTGCTAAAATTTATATTTGATCGCCTTGATGGTTTGCCCCCAACTAAAGGATTAACAGCGAAAGAAAGAGAAGAATGCTACGCTGATCCTGGTTCAGATATCATGATAAGTATTTTAAGATCCGGTTTTAAATTCGAACTACCTCCAACAAGCAACTATAGCTGTGGAGAGTCGATCGATATTTCATTCACAGATCTAAAACCATTCTTAAACAATTATGGCATTCAATCCATCAAGGAATTAGAGTCAACCAATCGATAAAGATGTAATCCAATAAACATTCAGCATGGGAAAGCGTCACCACCCATAAATAGACTTAAAAATGTGATGTATGGATGGCGAAAACTCATAAGCCAAACG
>JAGPHP010000222.1 GCA_018055415.1 Breznakibacter sp.
AAATAAAAAAAGTGTGAAACAAGAATTACACTAATTACACGAATCCTATCGCTACCCCATGCTAATGCACGATTTCATCGTGTGGTTAAAATAAAAAAGTGTGAACCACGAATTACACTAATTACACGAATCGAAGATCAACAAAGTTCAGTGCATTCAAAAAAAATGGTGTCCCTATTGCTAGAAACACCATTCGTATAATTCTTTAAAACTAATTAGCAACCGCAACCGCAACCACCAGAGCTACAACCACCTGTGTCGCAACCGCCAGAGCTACATGATACTAATTCATCTTCTGTTGCTTCTCTAACTGCGATGATATCGCCTTTGAAAAATAGTTTCTCACCAGCTAATGGGTGATTAAAATCCATCTTAACAGTCTCTTCCGAAACTTCTAATACTAAACCATTTAAGCGGTTTCCATGAGCATCCATCATTGGAATTGAGTTTCCAACAACAAGAAGATCTTCTTTCACAACGCCATCTGCCTGAAAAATCTCTAGTGGAAGATCTACAATTGCCTCTTCATCTTTTACGCCATAAGCCTCTTCAGCCTCTAAGCAAAAATCAAATTTGTCACCTGCAACTAATCCATCTAATTTATCTTCAAACATCTCAAGCATCTTGCCTGCACCAAAAACAAACTCCAAAGGAGCTACATCTTCAGTTTTCTCAATGATCTCACCGTTTGAGCTGTCTGTACGCAACTCATAAGAGAGTTTTACGAACATGTTTTTTCCAACTTTCATCTATATACGTATTTATGATTACAAAATAACTACTTCATAAATAACTTAAATTGTTCCAAAATGTTCACAGAAAATGGCCTTTTTAAAGATTATTTACCATGCAAAATAACTCTGTTTTTTCCATATTTCCAAACAATTAAGGATTAAAATATCTTAATTTTGATGATGATATGGAATCTAATTTCCATACGTTTATTATGGTAACTAGAGAATCTTGATCGTTATTTATTTATCAAACTTCTCTCAATACTTTCGAAGATTATTATTGGAAATTTATCCAGAATCTGATCTATGAAGTTGAGCACAATAGTTTAGTTTTTTATATTGGTCAATCCTATGGATCGAAAAAGATGCTCATTCCTTAATTCCGTGGACTAACATCCACGGCTACAAGCGGTTGTTCCGATGGAACAATAGGGGTGAGTTTTCGATATTTTTTATTTAACTCACGTCAATCTATACAACTCCAATTGTCTATTCGAAAGGTTGTTTCTATAAAAATATAATATTCGACCAATCAATGGTCTATAATTCGTTACCAACATGTTAAATTTTAGCACTTTTCACCAGTTTACGTTTATCGTTTTAAGAGGTTAACATAAATTCTTCTATATTTGTACCAAAATTTCAAAAAATGATTAGTAAAGTTATAATAATCACGGGGGCATCATCAGGAATTGGCTTAGCAATGGCTAAGGAGTTCTCTCGTCATAATACCTCTGTAGTTCTGGCTGCTCGTAACATCACCCATCTTAAAGATATTGAAACTGAGATAAATGCCTCTGGAGGTCACGCTTTTTCGGTCCAAACAGACGTCTCAAAAGAGGAAGATTGCAAACATCTTATTGAGGCTACCATTCAGAAGTTTGGACGTATTGATATCTTAATTAATAATGCGGGCATTTCGATGCGTGGTCTTTTTCAGGAGACCGATTTATCGGTACTTCGCACGCTCATGGATGTAAACTTTTGGGGTACGGTCTATTGTACAAAATATGCTCTCCCCCACCTACTCGAAACAAAGGGAAGTGTTGTTGGAATTTCATCTATTGCCGGTTTTATGGGGCTGCCAGGACGAAGTGGTTACTCTGCCTCAAAATTTGCCATGAATGGATTTCTTGAGACTATTCGTGTTGAGAATCTTAAAAAGGGACTTCATGTGTTGGTTGTAGCTCCTGGTTTCACAGCCTCTAATGTTCGTCTCTCTGCTCTTGATGCCAATGGTAAAGCACAAGGTGAAACGCCACGTAATGAAGATAAAATGATGAGCGCCGAGGAGGTGGCTTTACAGGTGTATAAAGGTATTGTAAAGAAAAAACGTACTATCATATTAACTTTTGTAGAGGGTAAAGTGACCGTTTTTCTAAAGAAATGGATGCCTTCACTGCTTGACAAATTGGCCTATAATCACATGGCTAAAGAACCAAACTCGCCGTTGAATAGATAGTAATATGGAAGTGATAGTTTTATGTCATTAATTTAACGTTATTCAGGTCGAACTATCTCAAATTTCGGAGTACGTTTGAGAGAGAGCGTTTACTGATTACACTATCTATCTTTAATTTTATTATCCCTTATCCAGCTATTAATCTATAAAAATCATCACTTCATGTTGCAGGGAACCATTCAATACCGCGTAAGATATTTTGATGCCGACCCTATGGGGTATTGTAATAATGCTAACTATCCAAAGTTTTATGAGATGGGTAGAGATGAGTTATTTAGAGAGATTGGATTACCATATACAGAAGTTGAAAAAGCTGGTTTTATGCTCCCTCTTGCCGATTTGCATGTGCGCTATATAAAACCATCAAAATACGACGACTTATTAACCATTACAACAAGTGTTACCGAGTATCCAACGGCTAAAATTATTTTCAACTACTCAATTCATAATCAGCATAATGAGCTTATTAATGAAGGATACACAACCTTGGTTTTTGTTGACATTTTAACTCGTCGTCCAGTAAGAATGCCTGCAATTGTAGCAGAGAAGATTAAAAAATATTTTTGTTAAAAGGATCTACATCTGCAGATGTTCATTTTTAAATTATAAATTTGCTTAATGCAATTAAAGATATTTATTGAGGGGATTTTAATAGGCATTTTGGCCTCCATACCTCTTGGACCTATTGGTGTATTGTGTGTTCAACGCACATTGAGTCGCGGGCGTATGTCGGGATTTGTCTCGGGTATGGGTGCTGCTCTATCTGATTTGGTCTATGCTGCTTTTGCCGTTTTTAGTCTCTCCTTAGTCGTTGGCTTTGTTGAAGATAAGATACTTTACATTCAAATTCTTGGTGTTATCATCATGGTTTTTATGGGTTTAAGAATCTATTTTAGCAATCCTGCTGTCCAGTTGCGTAAGCAAAACAATCAGAAGACTAAGCTTTTACAAGATTTCATCTCCACTTTTTTATATACCATTGCAAATCCCTTGGTGGTATTCTTTTTTGTCACCCTTTTTGCTGCCTTCAATGTTGTGGAGTCCACGCACACGTTTTTAAATCAAATTATTGTGATTGTGGGTGTTTATATTGGAGCCTGCTCTTGGTGGTTTATTCTCACATCGGTGGTAAACCTCTTTCGTTCTAAAATTAATTTACGCCGGTTATACCTCATTAACCGTATTGCTGGGGCAACGATTGTTGTCTTGGGTGTTGTTGCTTTTACCGTTTGGCTGGTTAAAGAGTACTATCTGTAATATTTTTCAATTATTCGTAACGTTCCTTCTATTTATGGATCGCTACCGCACGATTCCTATCGTGTGGTGCTTAAAGTAGCTACCGCAATTGGCCGCTCGGCTCTGCAGCTTTGCTTACAACGAATTATAGATTAACGAGTTAACTGTGCGGTTGTAGCTGACCTAAGGTAGGCACCACACGATGCAATCGTGCGGTAGCGATGGGTATCATTACCCAACGCTATTAATATCTATCAATCAGCTTATACTATTGTAAATCATACTC
>JAGPHP010000061.1 GCA_018055415.1 Breznakibacter sp.
GTTGTCCAATGCTGATTAGGATCGCAGGTGTTCATGTAAAGAATTCGGGTAACTCCATTTCCACTTAGGGTAACTAAACCACCTCCATCAATAACCACATCGGCATTAGCATCGTTAAAAACTTTAGCAGGACGATTCAACTTAATAGTAAAAGGTTTAGTTCCGCCGTTAAAGACTATTCGACCTCCCTTTGCTACAGCACTGATAAAGGCATCGGCCGTGCAACTCTCAGGGGTACCTGTGCCGACAATTTGATCGGGTTGAGAAACATCTGCCAAACCCGCTTCAACAGGAATCGGATAATTGCCATTGGGGTTTCCTGCTGGTGGTCCATCTTCGGGATTAGCTAGTGGATTGTGAATTTTTATGTTTTGGGGTGTAGTTTCATCCTTTTTGCAGGAGATAAATGAAATTAAAACCGTGAAAATGAAGATAGATAGTATTCTCATATATGTAATATTTTAAAGACCTCCCCCAACCCCTCCAGAGGAGGGGAGCAAAGTGATTCTTTTTAAGTTATCTACCACATCCCCCTCCTTTGGAGGGGTTAGGGGAGGTCAAAAGCTCGTTATTATCCAGACGCCATAAATGGACGTCTTACTATCATCTCCCCTCCAAAATCTCCAACTGCTTTAATACCTGCTCCTCAGTGACAAAATAGGGTTTATCATCTCTCATCGTATGATAAACCGCATCAAAAACCGAAATGTACGACGTTTTAATCGCTGGAAGCAGTTGTTGGCTCTTTTCTCCTCCGTCCAAAATGGTTGTTAAAATGCCCTCATGTACACCATCTTCAACACCGTAAATTATATCTGCAGGCGTTATTCCTTCGAGCAACTGACGCTCCTGAACATCAGCACGATGTTTCACATAGGAGCCTTTAGTTCCATTCAAAACATAGGCTGGCTGCACATCGGCCACTAACATACTCAGCGTTACAAAAACGTTAAGTCCGTTTGAATATTGCAGATGAATGTGCCCATAATCATCTACTTGCGTATTGGGACGAAAATGACCAACAGTTTTACTCCACTTTTCGGGCATTCCGAATAGAGCAAAAACCTGATCGAGCATGTGAGGACCCAAATCATACATCAGTCCACTTCCAGGAATGGCCGTCTCTTTAAAGACCTTAGGACCAATGGAGTGTCGATAACGATCAAAGCGAATATGCGCTTCTATTAAACGTCCCAATTTGCCCGAATCTAGCACCGATTTTAACGATAAGAAGTCGCTATCGAAGCGTCTATTTTGATAAGGTAATATATGAAGATTTCTATGTTTTGCTTCGGAATAGAGCTTTTTAGCCTCTACTGATGTTACAGCAAAGGGTTTCTCCATCAACACGTTTTTCCCTGATTGTAAAGCCTTCATGGCAAAGCCAAAATGGGTATCGTTAGGTGTATTCACCACAATTAATTCTATATCGGCATCAGCACAAATTTCATCAACGCTGCTGTAACTTTTAATATCTGGCAACAATAGATGTGCCCTCTTTTCACTACGCTCTACAACGGCAACCAACTCAAAACCGATATGTTTGGTTAAGAAGGGTGCATGAAAAATCTTTCCCGACATTCCAAAAGATAGTAATCCTGTTTTTATGGGTTTCTTCATAAGGTGTTTTTTTAAATTAGTCTATGAAGATAACCAATATCACAACAAAAAGTTACACCAAGATTCTATTACACGATTAATTTCAAACTTTTTAATTTAATCCGCCTAAAATTGTAATTTTACCCCGTTATAACTTCAAATATCCAAAAATGAATTACATCGATATAATTATTTTGGTTTTGGTGGGTTTTGCTGTTTACAAAGGGTTTGAAAATGGCTTTATTATAGAAATTGCTCAAGTTATTGGGCTAATTTTTGCACTCTATGGAGCGGCCAAATTTTCAAGTGGAATTGCCTATCTCCTTGAGAGCTACTTAAAGCCAAGCATGGTAGCAACTATTAGTTTTATCGTGGTTTTTCTTATCATCTTGATTGTGATCATGATCTTTGCCAAAATTATAAGTGCCATTTTAGATAAAGTTGCCTTAGGATTTATCAATAAATTATTTGGGGCAATTTTTGGAGGTGTTAAAGCCATTTTTATCATTAGCATCTTGTTGCTTGCCTTCAATGCCATGAGCCCCGACAAGACGTTTTTGAGTTCCGACACCGCTAATGGATCCTATTTTTATGAGTATATCAACTATATCTCTGAAACACTTTTTCCATTTTTAGAGTTTGAAACCATAAAAGAGAGCGTAACCTCAACAATAAGTTAAAGTAAAATATATAATAAGATTCTGTTAATGAGCTTTGTAGATGAGTTAAAGTGGAGAGGAATGATCCACGATATAATGCCTGGCACCGAAGAGATGCTGAAAAAAGAGATGGCTTCGGCCTATGTGGGTATCGACCCAACGGCCGATTCGTTGCATATTGGCCACTTGGTTTCGGTGATGATGTTGAAACATTTTCAAGTTGCAGGACATCGCCCAATTGTGTTGGTTGGAGGTGCTACAGGAATGATTGGCGACCCATCGGGCAAATCGCAAGAGCGTAATTTACTCGATGAAGCTACGCTTGCCGCTAACCAAGAGGGGATAAAGAAACAGCTTAGTCGTTTCTTAGATTTTGAAACGTCGGCGCCTAACAAAGCCGAAATGGTGAATAACTACGACTGGATGAAGCAATTCTCCTTTTTAGAGTTTATTCGTGATATTGGTAAGCACATCACCGTTAACTATATGATGTCTAAGGACTCGGTGAAAAAACGTATTTCGGGCGATTCAAATTCGGGACTCTCGTTCACCGAATTTACCTATCAGCTCGTTCAAGGCACCGATTTCCTTCATCTGTATAACAACTACAACTGTAAACTTCAAATGGGAGGTTCTGATCAGTGGGGAAATATCACAACAGGAACCGAGCTAATCAGACGTAAAACAGGTGGTGAAGCGTTCGCTCTTACCTGCCCACTGATCACTAAAGCAGACGGAGGTAAATTTGGAAAAACAGAGTCGGGAAATATTTGGTTAGATCCTACAAAAACATCGCCATACAAGTTTTATCAATTTTGGCTAAATACTACCGATGTTGATGCCGATAAATACATCAAAATCTTCACACTTTTAACCAAAGAGGAGGTAGAAAAATTAGCTGCTGAGCAAGCCGAAGCGCCTCATCTACGTCCATTGCAAAAACGATTAGCTCAAGAGATCACCATCATGATTCATGGCGAAGAGGCGTATAATGCCGCCGTTGAAGCTTCGCAAATTCTATTTGGGAAAGGAACTAACGATACCATTACCAAAATGGATAATGATACTTTGTTATCCGTATTTGAAGGTGTTCCACAGTTTGAGATTTCAAAAGAGGTCGTTAAAAATGGTATTTCGGCCGTAGATTTGTTGTCGATTGAGAGTCAGGTTTTCCCGTCAAAAGGTGAGTTTAGACGAACTGTTGACGCGGGTGGATTAAGCATTAATAAACTTAAAATTGAAGGTGCAGATACCATGATTGATGGTAGTTGGCTTATTAACGATGCTTTAATATTGGTACAAAAAGGTAAGAAAAACTACTATTTGCTAAATGCAAAATAGAGATTTAAAAGTATGGGTATAAAAAAGAGGGTTTATAGCCCTCTTTTTTATTTAATTATCTACAGTTTAGAATACATAACGCGCCGCAACTCCAATAGAGAAGAGGTTATCCACATGTTTAGAGTTTACGATAGTAAGGCTTGGACGTGCATCAACTGCAAGTTGCAGAGGTATATTTTTAAAGAAATACTCAACTCCACCATTTGGATTAAATGCTATCGAAAAATAAGTGTCATCATCTCCATATTTGTTATCAACAAACGTTTGACCAATTGTTCCACCAGCACCTAAATACCACTGAAATCCATTTTCAATATTCCAAACCCACTGATGCAGACATGTGGCACTAATTCCCATCCAATCGTTATGGAATGATAAAGCACCGTCTAACTCCAATCGTCTCATTTTAGACAACGGGTGCTGATATGAAGCTTCTAATCCAAAAGCACTACCATCTCCAATACGTCCACCAAATGCTTTGGTAATCTTTTGACCATCCACCGATGCCATACAAAGCACGGCACTTACTAATAACAAAAACTTTTTCATATATGAATAATTTTAAATTTAGTTCTACAAATATAGGGGTTTTGAACGTTTCAATTGTCTATAACAATTAATCATCATAATTTGTATTCAAATTAATTATAGAAATATTTTCAGTACTTTGTAAAACATAGTACTAATTTATTTATATTTGCACTGTAGTTCAAACAAATCCATCAAATAATTACCTTTATCATCCGAATATATAATTTAACCAAGTAGCATATGAAGAGTATTATCAAAATTAATCAAGTTCATAAATCCTACGTTACAGGAACAAATTCATTGCATGTACTTAAGGGTGTTGATGTTGACATTAAAGAGGGCGAGATGGTCTCTTTTATGGGAGCCTCTGGTTCGGGGAAATCAACGCTTTTGAATATATTAGGGATATTGGATAATTACGATAGCGGTGAGTATCTTTTAGATGGTAAACTCATCAAGAATCTCTCTGAAACAAAGGCTGCAATGTACCGAAATAACTATATCGGGTTTATTTTCCAATCCTTTAACCTTATTAGTTTTAAAACGGCGCTCGAAAATGTGGCGCTTCCGCTCTACTATCAAAATGTAAGTCGCAAAAAACGCAATATCATAGCGCTCGAGTATCTCGATAAAATGGGACTAAAAGAGTGGGCTGAACATACGCCATCGGAACTTTCGGGCGGTCAAAAACAGAGAGTTGCTATTGCGAGAGCTCTTATTGCAAAACCAAAAATCATTTTGGCTGATGAGCCTACAGGTGCTCTCGACTCTAAAACATCTTTAGAGGTTATGGATATTTTAAATGCCGTTAATAAAGAGGGCATTTCGATGATTATTGTAACGCACGAACAGGAAATTGCCGAGCGCTGCCAACGTACCATTCATATTAAAGATGGTTTAATTGCCAATTAATATCTCACAAACACATTTGTTATGATAGATTTTTTTACCGAAATAATACAAACCATTAAGCAAAACCGACTTCGCGCTATCATGACGGGATTTAGTGTGGCGTGGGGTATTTTCATGCTCTTAGTGTTGCTTGGTGCTGGCAATGGTTTACAACATGGAATGGAGAATAGTTTTAAGGGTATTTCAACCAACTCTATGTTCGTATGGGGCGGACAAACTCAGATGGCTTACGATGGAATAAAACCTGGAAAATATATCCAATTACGTAACGAAGACTATTTACAGATGGCTCGACAAGTTGAAGGCATTGAATATATTACAGGACGAGTTGAAACGGGCAAATCGGTCTCCTTCGAAAGAGAATATGGAACATCTGGAGTTCAAGGGGTAACGGCAGATATTGGTGATATCGTTATGGTTAACCAAATTGCTGGCCGACATATTAATGATATCGACTTTAATCAATCGCGTAAAGTAGCCGTTATTTCACAACCAGTACGTAAATCGCTCTATGGCGAAAAAGATCCCTTAGGCACCTATATTAGAGTTGCCAATATTCCGTTTTTGGTGGTTGGTATTATTGAAAATAAAAGCCGCACCGATGAACGCGTGGTCTATCTTCCTCTCTCTACGATGCAGATGGTTTATAACGAGGGAGATAGAATCTCAAATATTGCCATACGCACCAATGCTAAAACGAGTGCAGAGGCGCTAAAAATTGAAAATGACATTCGTAAATACATAGCTGCTCGCCACCATTTCAACCCTGAAGATAAAGGTGCCATGGGAGTCTATAACACACAAGATGACGTGTCGAAAGCGCAGGGGATTTTTGGCGGATTACGAATGTTTATCTGGATTATAGGCATCATGACCATTATTGCGGGAATCATGGGCATCAGTAATATCATGATTATTTTGGTAAAGGAACGTAAAAAAGAGATCGGAATTCGGAAGGCCATAGGGGCAACTCCATGGTCAATTGTGCGATTAGTTCTCTCTGAAAGTATTTTTATAACCATTATCTCTGGATTTTTAGGATTAGTGGCTGGAATGGGACTATTAGCTCTTGTTAACATCTTTTTAGAACAGGCCGCACAGGGAAACGATCGTCTTAAGTTTATTTTCTTCAACCCTACGGCAGATGTTGGAGTTGCTATCTCTGCTCTGATTGTTCTGGTAGTATCTGGACTTGTGGCAGGCTATATTCCTGCGGCCAATGCAGCAGCCATAAAACCAATTGAAGCTTTACAGGAAGAGTAAAGTCGATACTTTATCAATATTTTAAACCACCTCACAACTGTGAATTATGTTTGATTACGATCGCTGGCAAGAGATATTCATTGCCATTAAAAAAAATAAACTCCGCAGTGTCTTAACCGCTTTTGGCGTTTTTTGGGCTGTCTTTATGCTGGTTGTCATGGTTGGCTCAGGTAATGGCCTCAACAACGGGGTGAGTGAAGGAGTAAAAGACTTTGCTACAAATAGTGGATTTATGTGGGCACAAACAACCACAAAATCCTTTTTAGGCTATGCAAGAGGTCGGAATTGGAATATCAATAACGATGATATTATCGCAATAAAAGACCAAGTTAAAGAGATTCAAGATTTATCCCCCCGTTTGGAGGGTGCAAGCTCGGGTGAAAACGTTGTTTATGGCAAAATTGCTGCCAACTTTGGCGTAATAGGTGATTACCCATCGTATGGCAAATTAGACCCCTCCACAATGCCCTTTGGAAGATATATTAACGAGGAGGATATTAGGTTAAAACGTAAAGTCTGCATCATTGGCGAACGAGTGCATGAAACTCTTTTCAAAAAAGATGAAGATCCATCAGGTAAATATATCCGAGTAAACGGGGTCTATTTTATGGTGGTTGGCGTGGTGCGCTCTAATAACCCCAATATTAACTTTGGTAGAAATAAAAAAGAGATGGTAACTATTCCATTTGCCACCATGCAACAAACGTTTAATTTTGGCAACGATGTTCACTATTTTGGAATTCTAACAAAACCTGGTTTTACCGTTGAAAGTGTAATGGCCAAGATTAAGCCCATCCTTCAAAAAAATCACAAACTAAACCCAGAAGATAACGATGCCATTGGGAACTTTGATGTCCAAAGTCTGGTAAAGATGTTCGAATATGTCAACATTGGAATTGCTCTACTCATCTGGATTGTGGGAATAGGTACTCTTATTGCAGGTGCTGTGGGTGTCGGAAACATCATGCTCATCATTGTAAAAGAACGCACTAAAGAGATGGGTATTATGCGTGCCATTGGAGCATCTCCAAGAGTAATTATAACACAGGTGCTTACCGAATCGGTCTTTCTAACAACCATTTCAGGATTTTTGGGGCTAGCACTCGGAACGCTTTTGCTAAGTGGAATAGATATGGCTATAGATGCCTCCCGAAAGGCTGCTCCCGTTGATGAAGGCTCATTTTTCCTCAACCCTGGCGTTGGATGGGAATTGGCACTCACTTCCATGATACTACTCATAATCATAGGATTTTTTGCGGGGTTAGTTCCAGCCATCATGGCCGTTCGGATCAAGCCAATTGAGGCCTTAAGAGCCGATTAATTTTAGATATAGAATAAATAGAAATTAGTAGAAATATAAAAATCAAATAATCATAGGTATGAAAAAGGTAATCAAAATTGCAGTCGTAGCATTATTTGCCCTATTGGTAGTATGGGTTATATACTATCTTATTCAACAAAGCAAAACCGAACCAGTGGTTTATCAAACGGAGTCGCCTCAAACAGCCACTATCATCAAAAAAACAGTAGCTACAGGTTCTGTTGTACCTCGAAAAGAGATTTTAATCAAACCTCAAGAGTCGGGTATTATAAAAAAGATCTATGTTGAAGAGGGTCAGATTCTTAAAAAAGGCGATTTGATTGCCCAAATCCAGATCATACCCGACGTGGTAGATGTTAGAAATGCCGAAAGCAACGTTAAAAAGGCTGAAATTGCTTTTGCAAATGCCGAAATCGATTTTGCACGTCAAAAAGAGCTGTTCAGCACGGGTGTCATCTCAAAACAGGAGTTTCAACAGGCCGAAATGAACTACAACAATGCGAAAGAAGATCTATCTTCAAGTCAAGATTATTTGCAGTTAAAAATTGAAGGTGTTACTAAAAACATGACAGGTACACCAAATACTAGTGTTCGTTCTACCATTGATGGTATGGTGCTCGATATTCCTGTAAAAGAGGGTAACTCGGTAATCAAATCAAACTCGTTTAACGATGGAACCACTGTTGCCACCATGGGTGATATGAACGATATGATTTTTGAAGGTAAGGTTGACGAAACCGAGGTTGGTAAAATCAAATCGGGTATGCAACTTATCTTATCTATTGGTGCTATCGACACCACAAAATATGATGCAACCTTAGAGTTCATCGCTCCAAAAGGGGTTGAAGAGAATGGTGCCATTCAATTTGAAATTAAGGCTGCCGTAAAACTTAAAGCCAACAGCTTTATTCGTGCAGGATACAGCGCAACGGCAGATATCGTGTTAGAGAAAAGAGAGAATGTTCTAGGTATCAAAGAAAAACTTATCACGTTTGCGCACGACACCGCTTCGGTTGAAATTGAGGTTAAACCTAAAGTTTATGAGAAGAAAATTATCAAAACGGGTCTCTCCGACGGTATCACCATTGAGGTTTTAGAGGGATTAACCAAAGATGACAAAATTAAAGTACCAGCGAATTAAGGGATTTGTAATAGTTTGAATTTTAATACGAACAATATGAAAATAGTAGTATCAATCCTGCTTTTAGCCGCTGTTACGCTCGGTTCTAAAGCCCAAGACTCAACAGCTTGGACGCTTGAGAAGTGTATAACATATGCATACGAGAATAACTTAGATTTAAAACGTCAGCAACTAAACGTTCAGTACAGTGAAACACAGCTTCAGCAAAATAAATACTCACTCCTTCCAAGTCTTAACGCAAACTCAACCTATAATGTTGGCTTTGGTAGAACTTTAGATCAGAGTGATTACTCTTATCACAACAGCACAACTCAATCTGTTAACGCTGGCATCAACAGCTCGGTTTCGCTATTCGAAGGTTTTGCCAAACAAAACAGTATCAAGAAAAGTAAAGCCGATTATTCGGCCTCTTTGGTGGACGTAGATAAATCAAAAAACGACATTGCACTCCAATTAGCAAATCAATATCTTCAAATTCTTTATGGAAAAGAGATGTTAGCTGTTGCCCAAGAACAGTACAGACAAACTGAGCAAACTGTTTTGCGAATGGAAAAACTAGTACAAGCCGGAAGCAAACCTATAGGATCTCTACTCGAAATGAAGAGTCAGCTTAGTAAAGATGCCGTAACGGTCATTCAAGCCGAAAATAACTTAAATATTGCAACTCTTGAGATGGTTCAAATGTTGGATTTAGAATCAACTTCAAACTTTAGTGTCGAAATCCCTCAACTGCCTGAACTTCTTCCTGGTTTGCTAACACCACCTGATGAAGTATATAATACAGCGGTGGAGAATATGCCCGAAATTAAAGGTTCCCAGTTTCGTTTGGAGAGTAGCAATTATCAACTCTCCGCGGCAAAAGGAGCCGTCTATCCTACCCTTACATTAAATGGAGGCTGGGGAACCCAAGTGGCTTATTATGAAGGAAAGCAAGCTATCTCTTTCCAAGATGAGTTTAGCAACAACTCAAATTCCTATGTTGGTTTATCTTTAAATATCCCCATCTTCAATGGTCATCGCACCACAACCAATATCAGAAATGCAAAATATAGCGTTCAAGATGCCCAATACAAACTCTCGCAGCAAAAGTTAACGCTCCGTAAAGAGATCCAACAAGCAAGTAATGAGGCCATTGGTGCATACAAAAAATATCTAGCAAGCCAAGATGCGCTCGAAGCTTCAAAAGAGTCGTTCAAATACACTCAAAAAAGATTCGATGTTGAGATGCTTAATGCTGTGGACTACAATTTGGCTAAAACAAATCTTTTAAAAGCTGAATCAGATCTGCTACAATCGAAGTATGAATATATCTTTAAAACAAAAATTTTAGATTTCTACAAAGGGCTTAAAATCTCATTATAAAAAAGAACAAAAATTGATAGATCTCTAAAAGCTTAATCCCTTTTAGAGATCTTTTTTTTCGAAAAACAACTAATGTATTTGTGTTATTGTTTTGTTTAATTGAATTTTATTTTTAGTTTTGATAATCAAAAATCTACAAAACCAAATTATGAAACTATTAAACTATCTAAAAGCTGTTCCAGCAACTGTTGGAATTATGATTCTTCTCAAAAGTCTGTACGGCGTTCTCTTTGCCTTAGTAACAGAAGCTTCACTGAACGAAGGAAAATTCTGGGACAACTATCTACAAGCATTTATGGAGCCAATATTAATGTTTCAAATTATTGGCGTTGTCATTTTTATCTGTTTCGTTGTTTTAATACATCTAAAGAGCCGATTCCAAAACGGATAAGTGTTCACTTCCTTCAAATTCTCAATCAATCATAAATGAAAAAAATCATATGGCTAACCATAACCATATTTACTACTATTGTAGATATTCAATGTTACGCCCAAGGAATTAAAGGACTGATAAAGGACTCAAATAATGAGGCTATTCCAAATGCTACCATCATTGTTGAAAAGATGAGTACAGGAACCGTGGCAAACAGCAATGGTGAATACAAGTTATCGCTTCCCTCTGGAAAATTCACTATACTTTTTGAAGCCCTTGGTTATCAATCTATTTCAAAAGAGGTTGAGGTATCAGAAGATTTTGTCATTTTGGATATAATATTGCTAGATAGAGTGTTTCAACTCAATGAAGTAGTTATTAATAATGGAGAAGATCCTGCCTACGATATCATGCGTAAAGCCATTGCATTGGCGCCCTACCATCTGAATCAGATAAAGAGCTATACGTCTAATGTTTACCTACGTGGAAGTGTCGAAATTAAAACAATTCCTTGGATACTACGAAACCAACTAAAAACAAATGGAGAAATTCCGATTAAAGAGGGAGACATATTTGCTGAAGAGTCGGTTAATGAGATAAAATTCGAAGCGCCAGATAAATATCATCAACGTGTAATATCGATAAACAGTAACATCCCCGAGTCGGCTAGCGCTCCCATACCGAGTATGCAAGAGAGTTTCTACTCGGCCAATACCAATGGAATGGTTTCACCGTTATCACCCCAAGCATTTAAACACTACCGTTTTGTATATCAAGGATTCAGCAGATCCAACAATACAAATATCTGCAAAATAAAAGTTATTCCTCGTCAAGCAAGTACCGAACTCTATTCGGGTGAAATCTATATTGTCGAAGATGCATGGACAATCTACTCAGTAAATCTATCCAACGAAAATACCTTTGGTAAAATTGAATTTAAACAGATGTTTACCCCTCTTATTGAAGATGCTTGGATGCCTGTCAGTTACTCAATAAACGCAAGCGGCTCTATTCTTGGAATTAGTGGTTCATTCAGTTACAATGGCTCCGTAAACTACAACAATGTGGAGATAAACAAGGCGCTTTTAAGACCCGCAATCTTAAAACCATTGATAAGTAACGACACAACCTCCTTGGCAATATCTCAAAAGGCTAAAAGCACAAAGAACCAGAAGTTTCTTGAAGAGGTGGCAAAGAAAGATAAACTCAACAATAGAGATATGATTAAATTGGCCAAAATAATGAAAGAGGAGGCCAAATCAGATACCGCAAAAAATCAATCGCTTGAGATAAAAGATAATACCACCTTTTTGATAGAGAAAGATGCAAAACTTAAAGATTCAACCTATTGGAATACAAACCGTCCAATTCCATTAACAATTACCGAAAAGAAAGCGCTTCAAGTTGATTCAACACAACTTAAAAAGGAAAAGATTCAAAAAGATTCAACGGATAAAAAACCTAATAAACTAGGTAAAGTTTTGGGTGACATTGCTTTTGGAACTTCCCACAAAATTTGCAAAGACTCTTCCATAACCCTAGGTTACGGGGGATTAATAGGTTTTAAACAGCTTCAATACAATACTGTGGATGGGTTTGCATTCCGCCAGCTTGGTTACCTCGAATGGAGAGCCGATTCAACACATAAACTAACTCTGAAACGTGAATTTGGATATGCATTTGCTCTAAATGCAGGAATGGGTGAATTCGCATCGTCATATACATACGCACCACTTCGAAGAGGATTTATTGAATTTAAATCGGGTTGCCAATCTTCTGATTATAACCAAAACAATGGGATCAAGCCATTCGT
>JAGPHP010000062.1 GCA_018055415.1 Breznakibacter sp.
AGGTTATATTTGCAATTACTTTTTTAACGATTAATTTTTAGTTTTATTTTTTACATCTTATAACAAAACTAATCTTTTTTTTGAAATAACGATATTGTCTGTCCCTCTTTTTGAATATAAGTTGATCATTTTTATTTTTTTTGAATTCGATTTGGTTTCTCAGTTGTTTAAACAATAACTGTATGACTAGTGCGTTGTATTGTATGTGGGTTGGGTTGATGAGAATTTAAGGGTGTAACCTTATTTCTATAATGAGAGTATTATGTATTAATTGTTTATTTAATGTTACAATAATGAAGGCATTGCTTCTTTTGTTAGTGATTATTTTTTCAGGTTCTTTATTTGCTCAGCAGAAAGTTGTTTCTACTGTTAATATTCCATGGAGTACTGATGAATCTGTTAATTATAAGGGTAGAATTTTTTCTTTTCCTAAGCTTATAAATGAGATGGTTGATCCAAGCACTGGACTTCCCCTCTTAGAATATAGAATTCCCCTCACTAGTTCGCAAGAAGTGAAGAGTGTTGATGTGGTAAATACCATCTCCACACAAGTTTTTCTCTCAAATTCGAGTAGTGATAGAGTATTGTCAAACGGTTTGTTTGAGTTTAAGCTAAATTGGAAAGTTATAAATGAAGCAGGGAATAGATCCTTGTTGTTGATTTGTAATCCTCTTTTTGTTGATAAAGATGGTGAAATTAGTTACTATAAATCTTTTGATATTGAGATAGTATTTGATGTTTACAACGAGCGTAAGTTGAAGTTATCCACAAATACGTTCGCTTATAATTCTGTTTTATCGCAAGGTCGATGGGTTAAAATATCAATTTCCGAGAGTGGGTTATACCAATTAGATTATGCAACGCTTGCAAGTTGGGGATTTTCAGCCCCCCATAAAGTTAAAGTCTTTGGTAATGGTGGCGCAATGCTGCCTTGTAGCAATAGTGCTTATCGAGAAGATGATTTGGCTGAGGTGCCTCTCTTTGATAATGGAAACGCTCTTTTGTTTTTTGGTCAAGGTGTTGTTACTTGGTCTTATAATGAAGCTTATGGTATGTATTTGCATACAATGAATTTGTATGATAAAAACTCTTATTATTTTGTTACTGAGTCTGATCAACCTCGTAAAGTAATTTCAGATTTGCCGGAAGAAGCTGTCTTTGATACCATCACAAATACCTATATCGGATATGATTTTCATGAGCTTAATAGAGTTAATTTAATTAAATCAGGAAAGAAGTGGTTGGGTGAAGAGTTTACTAAAAGCATGAATAAGTTAGTCTATTCGTTCGATTTTAATACGCCTGATTTAGAAACAACTAAGCCTAACAATCTCCGTATCAGCTCGGAGATTGTAGCTCGGTCAGATAAAAATTCAGATTTTAAGTTTGTTGTTAATGGTGATGGAAGTTCAACGGATTCTGTAACCTGTTTTGGTGTTAACTTAAGTAGTAATACAGACCGCTACGCTGATGAACGCAAGATTAGCTTTACATCGTCGAATTATTCTCCAGTAACGAATCTTTCTATTGAATTTCAACCTACGTCCAATTCTGCCATTGGATGGTTAAATTCTATATCTATAAATACTAAGAATAATCTTGTTTTTAGAGATGGATCTCTTCTATTTCGTGATCCAGACGTTTTAGGATCTGCTATAAAAACTAAATTTGTGATGTCTGGAGTTGAAGGAAAATCAGTGGTTGTTTGGGATATATCTTCGCCTAATACCCCACAGCGAATTAAGAGTGTGATTTCAAATGACACATTGGCTTTTATTGTTGAAAAAAGTAGATTTCAAGAGTTTTTAGCTTTCAATCCTAATACTTCTCATAAGTCACCTGCCTTTGTGGGTTATGTAAATAATCAAAACTTGCATGCATCACCTCAAAAAGAGTATGTTATAGTTTCGCCAAACGAGTTTTTGTCTGAGGCGAACGATTTGGCACAAATTCATCGCACTTATAATTCGATCGATCCCCTTGTTGTCTCTTTAGAACAGCTCTATAATGAGTTTTCCTCAGGAAAACAAGACCCTGTTGCTATTCGATCATTTTTGCGAATGTTGTATGGTAGAAGTGACGGAGATAATCTTTCTCCGAAGTACTTATTGTTGTATGGAGATGGCTCTTATGACAATTTAGGTGTTAATTCTTCGACTAAGAGTAAGATCGTAACATATCAGTCTGACCAATCATTTGATCAAACAAAATCATATGTGACGGATGATTTTTTTGGATTTTTGGATGATAGTGAGGGGAATTCTGAAGAATATGATAAATTGGATATTGGAATTGGACGATTTGTAATCAATAATATAAAAGAAGCAGAAGTAGCTAATGAAAAGGTTAAAGCGTATCTAACTGTCTCAGATAAGTCAAATTGGCGAACACGTGTAACTTTTTTAGCGCAAGATGGTGATGATAATTTACATCAGAGAGATGCCGAGGATTTAGCAAATTATATTACGACTAAGTACCCAGTGTTTAATGTTAATAAAATTTATGCTGATGCGTATCCTAAAGTGATGAATTCTCAAACTGGAGCTTATCCCGAAGCCGATAAAGCCATAAACAAAGCATTAAATATCGATGGAACCTTGATTTTTAATTATACTGGTCACGGGTCGGTTCAATTCATTGCTTATAACTTTTTGACAATCTCAAAAGTTGAGAATTTGAGTAATCTAAAGCGATTGCCGCTATTTTTGACCGCAACATGTGAAATAAGTAGGTTTGACAATCCCGAGGAGCAATCAATGGGTGAAGCAGTTTTTTTAAATCCTTATGGCGGGGGGATTGGATTGTTGTCCACGACACGAGTTGTTTACTCTTATTATAATAAAAACTTAAATCAAAATTTTTATTATAATGCATTTACGAGAGATGCCGATAATATGCCTATTCGTATTGGTGATATTGTAATGCGAACGAAGAATGGTTCTATCTCATCTGTAAACAAACTCAATTTTACGCTTTTATGTGATCCCGCTTTGCGGTTGATTTATCCAACAGATGGATGTGGCGTTGATAGCATTATTGACGTTAGAAATACACAATTAGTTGATGGTCTTAAGGTTGTGCAGAAAATTGGCACAATTCAAGGTTTAACTCATGGTGTTCTTTCTGGAAGAGTTAATAGTAAAGATGGAGCATTGAATTCAAATTTTAATGGCAGAGCGGATGTTACGATATATGATAAAGTTTCATCTGTTACGACCAGGGGTAATGGAGGCCAAAAGCCTTTCATTTATCAAGATTACTCGAGTGTTTTATATAAAGGGACTGTTAATGTTGAAAATGGTGTGTTTAATTCTGAATTTGTAATTCCGAGTGATATTAGATATGATTTTGGAAAAGGTAGAATTACTCTATTCTCAAGTAGTGATTCAAGTGTCGCTTTTGGCTATAATAATTCATATACAATTGGAGGTTTAGACCCAAAAGCAGATATTGATGAAGAGGCCCCTGGCTTGGAAGTCTATTTGAATTCCAAATCGTTTGTGAATGGTTCTAAATGTGGTACAAGTCCACTTTTTATAGCACGAGTATTTGATGAGGAGGGAATTAATACGGCTGGTGCAGGAATTGGGCACGACTTGTTATTGACAATTGATGACGATCCGTACAAAACGTTTGTCCTAAATAATTCATTTGCATTTGATTTAGGCAGTTATCAGTCTGGCGAGGTTCGTTATCAGTTATCGTCTTTATCACCTGGCATGCATACAGTATGTTTTAGGGTTTGGGATTGTAATAATAATTCCGCGGTAAAGAGTTTGACTTTTGAAGTTGTTGATGATAAAGAACTTCAAATAAATGATTTAACGCTATATCCAAATCCTCTTAAAGAAAGTGGCATTTTAAGTATTGCCTTTACGCATGATGAACCAAATAGTAATTTTGATATTACTATGGAGGTTTATAGTATGGATGGCAGTTTAATAAGTCGCACCTACTATAAGCGTGCTGATAGAAATGGTAGTGTGCCTCCAATAGAGTGGGCGCCAACAATGATTGGAGGAAGTCGTTTAGAGGCTGGTGTTTATCTCTGCAGATTGTGGGTTACCTCTACTTCTGGACAAAAATCAAATTTTTCGAGACGATTTGTTGTTATCCGATAATATTCCTTTAATTTTGGCGTTCTTGTAAAAAAACATATTAAGACATGACTAATAAATCATTATTAACACTGCTATTTTTATTTAGCACAGTATTGCTCTCTGCTCAGGATGATAATACATCTAATTCTGCTGGGCAGCAAGGAAATTATATTCCAACAGCTGTGCCTTTTTTGACAATTGCGCCCGATTCTCGAAGTGGAGCAATGGGTAATGCTGGTGTGGCTACCACTCCTGACGTTAATTCTCAGCATTGGAACTCTTCAAAATATGCGTTAGGTAATGAAACGGCTGGTGCTTCGATGTCATATACTCCTTGGCTTAAACAATTAGTGGACGATATTAATTTGTACTATGTTTCCGGGTTTTATCGTTTGGATAAAGTTCAAACGATTAGTGCTTCTTTGCGTTATTTTTCGATGGGGAGTCTTGATTTCTCTGACGAACAAGGAAATTATACAGGTAGTGCTAATCCAAATGAGTTTGCATTTGATGTTGCATATTCAAGATTGCTTGGTAAGAGTTTTGCGGGAGGTGTTGCATTGCGTTATATTCGTTCAGATCTGTATAGTGGAACAGGAGAGGAGAGTGTTCATCCTGGAAATGCATTCGCAGCTGATGTAAACTTCTCATATTTAAGCAAGATTAAGGTAGGTGGTTTAAAAAGTGTTGTCTCTGCAGGTGTTAACTTTTCAAATATTGGGTCAAAGATCAGTTATGATGATGTTGAGAAAGAGTTTTTACCTGCAAATATGCGTTTAGGAGGTTCTTACTTAGTTAATGTGGATGAGTTTAATTCTATTTCTTTAGCATTAGATTTTAATAAATTAATGGTTCCAACACCTGATACGTCAAAAACTAACAGTAATCCTGATTATTATAATGAGATGTCTGTGCCAAAATCCATTTTCTCGTCATTTGCTGACGCTCCTGGAGGATTGAAAGAAGAGTTACAAGAGATTACGGTTTCAATAGGTGCAGAGTATTGGTATAATAAAGTTTTTGCAGCTAGAGCGGGTTATTTTCATGAAAATGAATACAAAGGGAATAGAAAGTATTTTACTGCAGGAGCGGGATTGAAGTTTAATATGTTTCAAATAGATGCTTCCTATATTATTCCTGTTGAGCAAAATAATCCTCTGGCAAACACCATCCGATTTACGCTTGCATTTGATTTAAGTCAGTATAATAAAAAATAAACAGATATTTAGTCTGGTTTAAATTCGGCGGGGTATTACTTCGCCGAATTTTTTTTATTGCCAGAGTGTGACTATTTTTGGTGAAATATTTCATATAAGAGTTTAAAAAAAATGAAGATACGGGTTGGATTTGGATATGATGTGCATCAACTGGCTGAGGGCGAGGAGTTTTGGTTGGGCGGTTTGAAGATTGATCATTACAAAGGAAACGTTGCGCACTCTGACGGTGATGTGTTAATACACGCTATATGCGATGCTCTTTTAGGAGCTGCAAATATGCGAGATATTGGCTATCATTTTCCTGATACCTCTTCTGATTTTAAGAAGATTGATAGTAAGATTTTATTGAGACGGACAATTGATATTATTGCTCAAAAAGGCTATTCTGTTGGAAATATTGATTCAACGATCTGTTTGCAAAAACCAAAGATAAAAGATTTAATACCCCAAATGCAAACTGTTTTAGCAGAAGTTATGAATATATCTTCCGACGATGTGGCCATAAAGGCTACGACTACAGAGAAATTAGGTTTTGTTGGAAAAGAAGAAGGGATAGCTGCTTATGCAACAGTATTAATTGAATTAAAAAACAGTTTATGAGTATTCATTATATAATTATATTGCTGATTGTAATAACCTCGATGGCGGGTTTTTCGCGTTCGGATGTGTTGGAAAAATATATGTTTAACGCCTATAGGATTGTGCGCAAGCGTGAGTATGTACGATTGGTCTCACATGGATTTTTACATGCAGATTGGTCTCATCTTTTGGTTAATATCTTTGTAATGTGGTCTTTTGGGACAGTTTTGATTAGATATTTTAACTACTTTTTTGAAGGCAAAGGTAATTTCTTATTCATAGTACTCTTCTTTTCATCGCTTATAATTTCATCTCTTTATAGTTTAGGTAAGGAGAAAGATAATCCATATTATAATTCACTTGGCGCCTCGGGAGCTGTTTCGGCGATTCTTTTTGCCTCTATCTTTTTTGATCCATGGGGAAAGATCTATCTATTTGCTTTTATTCCAATTCCAGGTATCATATTTGGCGTTTTATACGTTGCTTACGAACGTTATAGTATGGCGCAAAAGGGCGACAGTATTGCGCATGATGCCCATTTCTATGGCGCTGTTTACGGATTTTTATTTTCTATGATATTTAATCCAAAGTTGTTTTATCTCTTTTTAGAACGTTTTAAAACTTTTTCTTAATGATTCATAAAGCTGTTTTTATTGATAGAGACGGGGTTATTAATTCGGACGAAGGACATTATTATATATACCGAGTTGACGATTTTAAGCTAAATCCAGATTTGCCCCAAGCACTTAAATTGCTGGCTGACAATGGGTTTATTTTAATCGTCGTGACGAATCAAGGTGGTGTCGCGAAGGGCGAATATACTCTAGAAGATGTTGAAAAAGTACATAATCATTTACGTAAATTACTTGCTACGGAGGATGTGGAGCTTGATGCCATTTATGTTTGTCCCCATCATCATTCCATTGCTCCTTGCGAGTGTCGAAAGCCTTCGCCATTTATGATTTTAAAAGGGTTAAATGAATTTGACATTGACCCTAAAAGATCCTTTATGATTGGAGACTCCACTCGTGATATTGAGGCTGGTGAAGCTGCGGGATTAAGAGAGTGTTTTAAAGTGCCCAAGAATACATCGATCTTAGACGTGTGCAAATTAATTGTTGAGATAGATGGCTCTACCCGTTAACTACACCTATTTCCTTGATGGCTCCTATTATTTGATTAAATTGAATGGAATATCTGTTTCAAATAGAGGGTTCAAGTTTGGCGATTTTATTTTTGAAACAGTTAGAACAAGAGCTAGTCAGGCATTACTTCTAGATAAACATTTTGAGCGACTAAAGCGCGGAATGGAGTTGTTGAAGATGAATGTGGGAGATTTACCTACACTGCCGCAGTTGCATGGTTTCATCGAATCGTTAATAAATAAAAACAGATATTATACTGATTGTAGAGTTCGCATTACTGTTTTTAGAAAGGGCGAAGGTTTATACACTCCTGATACGAACGATGTTTCTATACTAATTGAAGCGAAACCTTTGGAAACAAAAGGGTATGAAAATAATAGTAAAGGGATTTTGATAGGAGTGTTTGATGAACATTTTAAAAGTATTTCGCCATTAAGCAATTTCAAATGTGGGGGTAGCTTTGTTTGTATTTTAGCTGGAATTTATAGAAAAGAGAGTCAATTTGGAGATGTGTTGTTGAAGAACAGCGAAGGCCGATTGATCGAGGCAATTAGTTCTAATTTGTTTTTTGTAAGAGATGACGTGTTTTATACTCCACGCCTAGAGACTGGATGTGTTGATGGTATAATGAGGACTAAAGTAATCGAGTTAATTCGTTTACAAGGTTGGAGTTTGCAGGAGATAGATGGAGCCACTGAGGATTTGCTAGAATGGGCCGATGAGATTTTTTTAACCAATGCAATTGTTGGAATTCAAGGTGTTATTGGTTTTAAAAAGCGTCGTTTCTATCTTACAAAATCAAAAATTCTTAATGCTCAATTGAATGAGTGGTATAAAACGGTAGAGTTAGGATACTTCAAGAGTTAATTGAATGTTGGATTTTTTGGGAACGATGCCCAAGTTTTATATATCCCGCCAAGGTTGTTCATACTTTCAACCCAGATGTGGTTCGAATTATTGTTAAAGAGAACCAAATCTGACTGGTCGGCTACTATCCATGCATTGTTTTCAATTTCATCATCTAATTGTCCCGAACTCCAAGTTGAGTAACCTGCAAAAAATTTAACGCTATCAGAATTCGCAATCCCAAGATTTATGAGTGCTTTAAGTGCTTTAAAATCACCGCCCCAAGAGATTGATTTAGTGATAGGTCGTGAATTTGGAATTAGTGCTCCAAGTTTGTGCAAAAAGTTTACTGATGTTTCGCCCACTGGGCCGCCAATATAAAGTTCACCAGAGAAATTATAAAGATCGTTGATAAGTTCGTCTGGATATAGGCTTGATGGTTTATTAATAATATAGCCAAGAGTGCCCTCTTTTCCATGCTCTACAATGTAAACAATTGAACGATCGAAGAATGGACCCGGCAGAAACGGATCTGAAATGAGATATTTCCCTCGCTCTATTGGAGTAGTGGTTTTGTGATGGTCAAATATATTTAGTTGTATGTTTTTCATTTCTATGATACTTTATGGACTAAGTTTAGGTCTATCTAATCGCTTATCTTAAAGGTATTATTTTTTTTCTATGTTCGAATCTGTTCGATTAAAAAATGTCACTTGCTTGACTATATTTAACATTTAAACTAAATTTGAAAAAAAAAGTATATATAATTTCTCGCAAAGAAGAAATGTGTATTTTTAACAAAAAGATAAAGTTATGGTTTCCAGCGATAAAGAGATAGAGAAATATCTCTACACGATAGGTGAAGTTGCAAAGATGTTTGATGTTAATACCTCCCTTATTCGTTTTTGGGAGAAAGAGTTTTCAATTATAAAGCCACACAAAAATAAAAAAGGTAATCGCCTGTTTACCAAAAATGATATAGATAATTTTCATATTATCTATCATCTTGTAAAAGAGAGAGGTATGACGTTGAAAGGTGCTCAGCAAAAACTTAAGGAGAATAAAGAGGATACTGTTAATAATGCTGATGTTGTTGCTAAACTTCAAAATATTAAAGGATTACTCATTGAGCTAAAAAATAATTTAGCATAATGATAGTGTCGGAAGTTGTTGAGATCATTCGCCAATTTGCACCCTTTGAGCTTCAAGAGAAATATGATAATGTGGGACTTCAGATAGGTTCTCCTTCTCAAGAAGTAAAAGGCGTTTTGGTAACCTTGGATATTACAGAAGAGGTTGTTCAAGAGGCAATAGAGTTAGGCCTGAATGTGATTGTTGCTCACCACCCACTCATCTTTGGGGGTATTAAAAAGCTTGTTGGTTCAACGTATGTAGAACGTACCGTTTTAAAATGTATTAAAAACGATATTGCTGTTATAATTGCTCACACTAATGCTGATTCTGTTAAGAGTGGCGTAAGTAACAAAATGTGCGAAAAATTGGGGTTAATTAATTGCACGATTCTTTCGACGCGAGAATCATCTCTATTAAAGTTGGTGACGTTTATTCCAAATAGTTATTTGGCGCAAGTTCAAGGAGTTGTTTTTGCCGCTGGAGGGGGTGATGTTGGAAATTACTCCGAATGTGGTTTTACTGTTGAAGGACGCGGGAGCTTTAAAGCGAAAGAGGGTAGTACTCCATTTGTTGGAGAGGTAGGTGAACTTCATATTGAAAAGGAGTTGAGGTTTGAGACTGTTTTTCCTAGGTATAAAAGAACTCAGGTAGTTAATGCGTTATTAAAATCTCATCCATACGAGGAGGTGGCATATGATATTTATGCTTTAGAGAATAATTGGAGCGATGTTGGGTACGGCATGGTTGGAGAGCTGCGTGAAGAGATGTCTGAGATTGATTTTCTGCAGAGATTGAAAGAGGTGTTTGATGTACGATGTTTGAGACATACTCGTTTGCTTGGACGTCCTATTAAACGAATAGCTTTGTGCGGTGGATCGGGTAGCGACCTTTTAAAAGATGCAAAACGTGCAAAGGCTGATTACTATATTAGTGGGGATTTTAAATATCATCAGTTTTTTGATGCTGATAATGAGCTTGTTATTGTAGATATTGGTCATTATGAGAGCGAACAATACACTAAAGAGCTTTTTTTTGAAATACTTACAAAAAAAATACCTACTTTTGCGATCTGTAAATCGAGTATAAACACCAATCCTATAAAATATTTATAGAAGAATGGCAAAAATAAATCAAAAGAACATAGCAAATGAATTGCCTGTTGAGGAGAAACTCCGGGCTTTGCATGAATTACAAACTGTTGTATCTCAAGTTGATGCGATTCGTATTGAGAGAGGTGAATTGCCTCTTGAAGTTCAGGATCTTGAAGATGAGATTGCGGGAATTGAAGTTCGAATAGGGAAAAAAGAGGCTGAGATTAAGCGAATTAGTGATGGTATTGTTGCGAAAACAACAGAACTGAAGGATTGCGCTACCTTATTGAAAAAATATGAGGCTCAACAAATGGCTGTACGTAACAATCGCGAGTTTGATGCCTTAAAGAAAGAAGTTGAGTACCAGACTTTAAATAATCAATTATACGAAAAGCAGTTGCGTGAGTATAATGAGAATTTGAAAAAAGAGAAAAATATGTTAACCGAGTTAAGCAGTGTGCTTGTTGAGCGCAAGGCTGATTTGGATATTAAGCGCGTAGAATTATCTACAATCATCAGTGAGACAAAAGAGCAAGAGGAGTTGTTGCTTGCTAAAATTCCTAAGCTTGAGGAGAATATTGATGATCGTTTGGTAAACGCATTTCATCGTATTCGTTCTAATGCAAGAAACGGTTTAGCCGTGGTTTCAATCAATAGAAATGCTTGTGGAGGATGTTTTAATCAGATTCCACCTCAAAAGCAAGTTGAAATTAGAACTCACAAAAAGGTTATTGTATGTGAATATTGTGGACGTATTTTGGTTGACTTTGGTAACGAAGTTGCTGCAGAGTAAGTTTGCACACGATATAGTAAAAAAAGAGAGGCTTTCCAATGGAGGCCTCTCTTTTTATGTAAATATTTATGTGAATCAATCACGACTCGCTTTAAACGAGAATTTTAAGGCAGTAGGTATAACCCACGCCAGTGATGATAGCGAGTCCAAAGCTCAAAAGCGTTCCAAGAAGGAAATACTCTGTTATACGGTGATCTTTTGCTTTGTTGATATCTGCAAATTTAAAAAGTGATTTTGCAATGATTAAAAATCCTATTCCTATCCAAAAGTTAATGATTATAAAGGTGAAGACAAATAGTCGTTCTATTATACCTACTAGTGTTCCAGCTTTGTCGGACGATTCAACTACTTGAATTTTAGGAATATTAAGCTTAGCGATGAATACTTTCATCACTATTGCTGATACATTTGTGATAAAGAGTATGCATAATATAAATAAAAGTATTTGTGGGGTGATTAATGCGTTGAAATTGAATTTTATAGGAGTGTAATAATGCACCACAGCAGTAATGACAGAAATATGTGCCAATTGATCTAAAAAGAATGGCAGAATACTTTTAGCGTTGCTTTTTAGTTGTATTTTCCAAATGTCAATAAGAAGATGAGAAGAGACAATGATCGAGAATCCAAGCCAATAACTAGGATCGAATCCAAGCACAATCATTGTAGCAACAGCATGAACTGCTACATGCCAATAGAGGTAAGGCGATTTGTGTTTTTTTGATTCTTTACAAGCCACCCATTTGTAGGGTTGAACAATGAAGTCGCCCAAAATATGAGCACAGAGTAATTTAAGAAATAGCACCATCATCACACAATCACTTTCAATTTGTTTACAAACTGCTAAAGTGCGACATGAAATTATGGCAAAGGATTTTAAAATATGACAAGCCAAATTAAAAGTCTGCACTAAAGACTAAATTATTTTTAAAAAGAATATAACTAAATATCATACTCATTTATTGAGTTTGATATTTGAAATCTTCTGTCCGGTAGTGCAGACGTGGTATGATTACAACACCATAACCGAAACTGATCGCAATTTATGTAGGGTCTGCTGAAAAACTAAATTGGTATTTTGTGATTCTATTTGTGCTCGAGCCGCACGGCTTTTACTTTTTGCCTTCAGCTGCAAAAAGTAAACAAAAAAAGCCGCCGCTTACGCCAAAATACTAAAAAATCAGGCTATTGCCTAAAGTCAGTAAAACTCGCTGCGCTCAAACAACACTGACTTTTACGGCAATAGCCTGATTTTTCTTGACGCATTTTGACGAAGGCGGTCGAACTCGCAGACACTTTTAGATTTGTTAATGCAAGACATTTTGAGATATTTTGCAAATTACCTTGCAGTTTAATACGTTTTGTTTCTCGCAAAATATTGATATTAAATGCTTTGATTGTTTTTCAGC